>NZ_JAKRNF010000028.1:0-14703 GCF_022347225.1 Corynebacterium sp. ACRPQ | reverse complement strand
TGGGGTTATCAGTGGGGTAGTCGATGGGCAGGCGATTAGAAATCTCCTCAGGTGACCATTGTGCCCGCAATTGTGCGCATACATAGTCCCATAGTCTTTTGTTGGCTAGTAGTTTCGGTATTTTCGGCCGCAACCTCCGCGCACAGGCCTTTAACTGGGCTGTTTCTGCACGATACGGGCCTTCCGCACTGTGGTTTCTGCGTACTTCACGCTGAATTGACGATGCACTTCGCCCTAAACGGCGCCCAATCTCACGCAGTGGCACATCTTCGCGGAGAAGATCGGCGATGATGACGCGTTCTTCGAAGCAAATGTAGCGATTGCTGATGCGTTTATACGGATCTACCCCGCTAGGTAAGGCGGGAGGGGCAAGCCTTCCGGATTCGATGACATCATGGCGTTGGCGCAGCGCTTTCATAAGTCTGTTATACGTGCTGGCGTCTTCGCCGACGGGTATGAACTCTTCTCGTCGACCCTGGGATTTGGTGAGTCCTTTTTCGAAATCTAAACGCAGTCGACGATCAATTCCTACTGCCGTGCCAGCATCACCACCAGGCAGGCTCGCCAGCCGAAGGCGCAGGTATTCCACTCTTAACTGCGTCTGGCGGACTTTCCGAGCATACTGACTTAACCGGATATGGCACCCAGCTTCCGTAGCTACGGCATACGCAGCGGTAAGATGCATCCCACATCTTTTAGCAGCTTGGCGTACCGACAGTCCGCTTCGGACTAGCTCTACAAGCTGGACAGCCTGGCTGCCGCGGCGATCAACTCGTTTGGCTTTATACACGACTGGCAATCCAAAGGCATGGCAAAAATTCAAAGCATGCCCGTAATGACAGCCAAGCTCACCAGCCGCCGAACGGACACTACGCCCACTGCCAACCAAGGCAACTAAGCCACGACGATCCGATTCAGACAACGAATGAAACGGGCCAACAACCCCAGACACAACAACACCCTCCTAAGGGAAAGTGTTGCAACGACCCTCTGAACTCAAGCGGAGCTCACGCATAAAAAAATCCGCCCCACTCCGGAAGCCGGAGGGAGCGGATGGAATCGCGTCTCAATTAGCCCTGACGAGCCTTGAAACGGGGATCCTTCTTGTTGATCACGAAGACCTTACCGTGGCGGCGAATAACCTGGGCGCCCGGCTTCTTCTTCAGCGACCGAAGGGACTTACGGACCTTCATCGGGCGCTCCTTTCGTTATGCGCAATCTACATGCGGTTGAATAAGTAAAGCACGGACTGGGAATCCCCAGCCATGACACGAGGAAAAATGTTACCTCACACGGCCGTCAATACCAAAACACTAAGGCTTCACGGGTGCGGACTCGCGCTCGTAGCGCGACTTCATTTCCTCGCCTACCTCATCCAGGCTACGTCCCATAGTCTCTGGAACCAAAACCTTGGTGTAGCCGATGGCGATGAGGCCGAAGACTCCGAAGACGATAAACGCCACCGGGCCGGTCAGCCACTCCACTAGCGGCAGGAAGTACTGCGCCACGGCCCAGTTGGTGGCCCATAGCGAGAGCCCCGCAATGCCCATGCCTAGGCCGCGCACCTGCAGTGGCACCAGCTCGGAGATGAGTAGCCAGGTAGTGGGCGACACTGCCGCCTGCTGAAAGGCGATAAACAGCGCCATGAATACCAACGAGACCATCGCCATGGCGGTGGAGTCCTGCGCGTGGGAATAGGCAAAGGAGAGGATAAACAGCGAGACCACATTGCCAGTCAGGCCGATCAGCAACAATCGCTTTCGCCCAATGCGGTCCACGACCTTCAGCCCCACCCAGCAGGCCAGCACGGATACCGTGCCGATAACGATGGAGGTATAAACCGAGTTAGCCGTGGATATCCCCACCTGGTTCATCATGGTCGGCGCGAAATACACGATGGCGTTGACGCCGGTAATCTGCTGCGTCAGCCCCATCAACATGGCAAGCAGCACCGTAATTTGCATCCAGCGATTGGCCTTCAGCGCCTTCCATTCGGATCCGCTGGACTTGCGCGCAGTGTCCTGCGAGGTCAGCTCCGAAATATCCATCCCGGCGCGCCCGGCAATCTCTTGGGCGCGGGGCATGCGCCCGTTGGTTGCCAGCCATACCGGCGTCTCTGGCAGGAAAGCCATTCCGAGCGCCAGCGCCAGGCCCGGCACCGCGGCCAAGCCCAACATCCACTCCCAGCTACCGGTAGAAGCCAGCGCGGAGTTGACCAGGTAGGCCATCAACTGGCCCACCACAATCGCGAGGGTATTGAGCGAGACCATGCGCCCGCGCACCTTGGCGGGCACGATCTCCGCGATATACATAGGAGACACGATGGACACTGCACCCACGGCAAAGCCCAAAAAGGTGCGCGCGGTAGCCAGCATTCCCACCGAGCCGGAAAGCGCACACCAGATGGAACCCAACACGAAAATGATGCCGCCTGCAATCAGCGTGAAGCGACGCCCATACCTATCGGCGATGCGCCCGGCCGTCAGCGCCCCTACTGCAGCACCCACGAGCAGCATCGAGGTCACCCAACCCTCTTGGTGGGCACTCATGTCGAATGCGGGGCTAATAAAAAGCAAGGCACCGGACATCACGCCGGTGTCGTATCCAAATAGCAGCCCACCCAGGGCCGCTATGCCAGCTACTACCTTGACATAAACTTCCTTATTCACAGCACAATATTGTGTCAGGCGGCTACCATGAACGTCATGTCGAATGATGCCGAAAAACTGCAGCAAACCATCATAAAAGCCCTGGGTGTGCGCCCCTTTATCGATCCAGAAGCGGAAGTGCAGCGCCGCGTGGATTTCCTGGTTGATTACCTGCGCACCACCGGCGCTAAAGGCTACGTGCTGGGTATTTCCGGCGGCCAGGATTCCACCTTGGCGGGAAAGCTTGCGCAGCTGGCGGTGGAGCGCGTCGACGGCGCGGAGTTTTGGGCCGTGCGCCTGCCCCACGGCGTGCAGGCCGATGAGGACGATGCCCAGATTGCTCTGGATTTCATCCAGCCCGATCACCGCCCCACCGTCGATATCAAGCCGGCCACCTTGGCCCTCGACGAGCAGGTGGCGGATGCGCTGCAGCTTGCCGACGTCACCGATTTCAACCGCGGCAATACCAAAGCCCGCCTGCGCATGACCGCCCAATACGCCATCGCCGGCGAGGTCGGCGCGCTAGTCATCGGCACCGACCATGCGGCGGAAAACGTCACCGCCTTCTTTACCAAGTGGGGCGATGGCGCGGCGGATCTCCTCCCCTTGGCCGGCCTCAATAAGCGCCAAGGCGCCGCCCTCCTAGAGCACCTTGGTGCCCCGCGCTCTACCTGGGAGAAGGTTCCCACCGCGGACTTGGAGGACGATAAGCCCCAGCTTCCCGACGAAGAAGCCCTCGGCGTCACCTACGCCCACATCGATGACTACCTGGAGGGCAAAGCGGTTCCCGACGCCGCCCGCGAGCGCATCGAAACCTTATGGCGCCGCGGCGCCCACAAACGCATCATGCCGCAGGGGCCGAATCTTTAGCCCAGCGCCTCCAAGGTTGCGGCAGCCGCGCGCTCCAGCGGCCGGTTATAGCTGGCGCCGTGCGTCAGCGCATGCACCGCCAACGGGTGTAGCTGGTGCATGGGAATCCACTTCTCAATGTCCTTCGGCGCACCATATCCCCGGAAAATCTCCTCGAGGTACGGTGCCCCGAAAAGCGCCAACATCCCCAAATCCGTATGCGGGTGCCCACCATGGGCGGCGGGGTCAATCATGATGCCGCCGTCGGGCCCAAAAAGCAGGTTTCGCGCCCACAAATCGCCGTGGATTCGGGCCGGCACCACATCCCAACTGCGCGCGGCGATGGCGTCGCAGGCACGCCTTACCAGGTCCAACTGCGCTGCACTTATCCCCGCCAGTTCTGCGAAGGGCAGCACTCGCTGTTCAACATAGAACTCGCCCCAATTTTTTGTCGGGATGCAGTCTTGCTCGATACTGCCGATGAAGTTCTTGCCTTCCCACCCGGTGGGAGGCGCGCCAAACGCTTCGGCTCCCCCACGGTGCATGCGCGCCAGCTCCGCACCAAATGTCCGCGCGGCCTCCGGCGTAGGCATGACCTCGTCCACGCGCGCGGTAACGATTTCTAGCCCGTCGGCGCTCACGACGTCGACCACCGCGTCGGTGGCCTCCCCGAGCCACCGCAATCCGGCAGCCTCGGCACCTGCTTGATCTCTGTCGCGTACTCGCTTTGAAAAAGTCTGCATGCCGCCCAGCCTAATCAGGCAAGGAAATTTTTAAAGCGCCGCGCGGTCCCGCGTGGGCAGGGCCATCATAAAGAGCAACGCGATTCCACCGAACACGGGAATGAAACCAATCAGGCATAACAACCCCGTCCGCCCGGAATCGTGCAGCCGCCGGCACATCAAGGAAACGACTGGAATCACAAGAACCGCCTCGGCAATAGCCTCAATATCCACGCCAAAGTGCCGATCGATAATGCCGATTGCCACAGAAATCAGCACGAGGAAGCCGAAGACCCACCAAAACTCACTCATGGACGCCCGGCCACGAAAATTGAAGTACTTTACAAAGAACCTGCCTAGCGCCTGTACAGGCGACGCCCCATAGAGCGCGTCGCGTGTAAAGAACCCTGTGGATTCATCAGTCATTCTGCGCGCGAGCCCCTTCGATGTTGACTGCATATACTCGGCTGCAAACCATGCTACCCACTTCCTATAAAGGAGGAGCAATGTACTCGGACGTCATCATCATCGGCGGTGGCTTTGCCGGCACCGCTGCGGCCATCACCTTGGCCCGCGCTAACCGAAAAATTCAGTTAATCGATTCTGGGGCTCCCCGCAATCGCTTCAGCGAACATGCCCACGGCATCCTTGGCCTCGATGGCGCGGCTCCCGCCGAACTGCTTCAGCGCGGTCACGCGGAGGTCAAGAAATTCGGCGGAACCATTACCCAGGGCTCGGTGGAAAAACTCACCCGCACTTCCGAGTGCGAGCCTTGGCAGATAAAACTTGGCAGCGACGAGGTTCTCGAATCCCGCCACGTTCTCATCGCGACGGGGCTCACGGACAAGCTCCCTGCAGTCCCCGGCCTCAGCGATTTGTGGGGCACCAGGGTCTTTCACTGCCCATACTGCCATGGCTACGAAGTTACCGGGAAGAAGGTTGCACTCATCGGCGGCGCGAATCCGCCTTTTACCATCCGGATCAGCAAGCTGCTGTCCACGTGGACGGACACACTGACCTTTTACCCCAACGGCCTTGAGCTCACCGATCTTGATCGCACCCAACTCGCCGGATTGGGTGTAGAGGTAAACGATGCGCAAGTGACACAAATCCGGCCAGAGAAGGCATCGTCGACCGGCGTAGTAGTGCAAAGCTCCACTGGAGAAGACACCTATGAAGCGTGCTTTACAGGGCCCGATTTTCTGCCCAATGACGCACTGCTGCGGGATGCCGGCTGCGAATTAACCAACGGGTGGGTCAGCGTAGAGCATGGCCAGACCTCGGTATCGCGCCTCTGGGCGGCCGGCAATGTGGTCAGCTCACCGGACCAAGTCTCGCAAGCAATGGGCAGCGGCACGGCCGTGGGCATCGCCATCGATCAGCGCATGCTCGATGAAGACCTGGCGAAGCTCTAGCCCACCGCAATAAGAAAAAGGAGAGGAACTAATGTTCCTCTCCTTTATCTTGTGGAGCTAACGGGATTCGAACCCGTGACCCCCACACTGCCAGTGTGGTGCGCTACCAGCTGCGCCATAGCCCCTCAAACGAGTTGCAACCCTGTGGGCTGCAACTCGCTTTAATATACATGGAGAGTATTTAACTCTCCAAATCGCCTGCTACTTGGTGACGATCTCTACCCAGTCACCCAGGTTCTTGCCGGCCTTCTCATCCGCCTTGGATGGTACATCCTTGCCATCCTTGACAATACGCGGCGAGGACACAGAGCCCGTTTCCTTATCCAGCTTGTCGTAGTTGGTCTTTGCCACCTTATTGCCCTGCTTAATGTCCACGTTCTTTATGGACTCAACAACATCATCTTCCGCACCAAGTTCCTTGGCTGCGTCCGCAATGTCCTCAATCTCCCAAGAAGTAGCCACCTTCTGCTGATTCTGCAGCATGTAGTCACGCAGATTCCAGTAGGTCTTAACGTCCCCAGACTTAGACAGCTCAGACATAGCGGCTACCGCCTTAGTGGAATAGCCCTCCTGGGTTTCAATTTCTTTGCCATCCTGGAAGTTGAGGGTGCGCACGTGAACGATCAGCTTGCCATCTTCGATGGCCTGCTTCATGTCACCGTCGGTAGCTGCAGCCAATTCTGCACAGTGCGGGCAGGAGTAGTCCTCGTAGAGATCCACCTCAGGGGTACCCTTCTTGGCACTGTCAGACTTGAGGGTGATGGCACCGTCGTTGTATTCCATGGACATATTTACGTCTTGGACATCAACATCACCAAGAGTACCAGGGGAAGACTGCTTACCGTTCCACACGATGTAGCCAATGACAACGGCAATGACGACGAGGAGTACGCCGACTCCCCAAATAAATCCGTTGCCGCCCTTGGCGTTCGGGTCAGTTACTTTGCTCATTTGAACCTTGCCTTCGAAAATTTCCGGACTAATTTAGCCTACCTTGCCCACCTACTAGGGGTGAAGGGCAAACTTGGTGAAAGGGCGTTTGATAGTCCATACAGTGAAGAATAAATATGCGGCATCGCGCAATAGCGTCTTCGCATAGTCCATTCCTCGGTCAGGATTTTGGGCGTCAAAGCCAAAGCAGCCGCAGTCAATATCCAGTCCACGGGCCCAAGCTTGTGCGATGCCCACCATAAAGAGCAGCAACACGACGGTGGCCACGATGGAGGACTTTCGCAAAAACAGCCCGAGCAGCAAGAGCACGCCACCAATAACCTCCAGTGGGCCAATGACCGTTGCGAGGTAAAGAGCCCAATCAGGCGTAAAAATGTCATAGCCCTTAATGGCCTGGGTCATGTCTAGGGTTTTGCCAAGCTTATGCACGCCGGCGTCAATCCACACCCAAGCCATAAAAAAGCGGGCGATGAAGCTGATGACGTCGAGCACCAGCTTCCCATTAGTCTTGCTACTCACGAGGATGAGTGTAGCGTTAAACCCCTAATACATGGTAAACAACTGCCTGTGCTTCTGCTTGCACCTGCTTGAGATGTTCCTCACCCAAGAAAGATTCGGCATAGATTTTGTACTTATCTTCAGTGCCGGAGGGACGGGCGGCGAACCAGGCATTTTCCGTCGCTACTTTCAGGCCGCCAATCGCGGCACCGTTGCCGGGTGCCTCCGTCAGCTTGGCCATAATGTCCTCGCCCGCCAGCTCTGTAGCGGTGACCTTGTCCGGAGACAACTTCTTGAGGATGGCCTTCTGCTCGCGGTTCGCGGGGGCGTCGGTGCGGGCATAGGCTGGGGCGCCAAATTTCTCCGCGAGTTCTGCGTAGCGCTGGGACGGAGTCTTGCCGGTGACGGCGGTGATCTCCGCGGCGAGCAAGTCCATAATGATGCCGTCCTTGTCGGTGGACCACACGGAGCCATCGAAGCGCAGGAAAGACGCCCCGGCAGACTCCTCGCCACCGAAACCAATGGTGCCTTCGAGCAACCCCGGTACAAACCACTTAAAGCCGACGGGCACCTCCACCAATTCGCGGTCCAGGTTTTTCACCACGCGATCGATCATGGAGGAAGACACCAGGGTCTTTCCCACACCAGCGCTCCCCCACTGCGGGCGGTGACTAAAGAGGTACTCGATAGCCACGGCAAGGTAGTGATTGGGGTTCATTAGGCCGGCATCGGGAGTGACAATGCCATGGCGGTCCGCGTCGGCGTCGTTGCCGGTGGCAAGGTCGAACTTTGAGCGGGCGTCGATAAGCGAGGCCATAGCATCAGGCGAGGAACAATCCATGCGGATCTTTCCGTCCGTATCCAAGGCCATAAAGCGGAAAGTGGCATCCACCTCCGGATTCACCACGGTCATGTTGAGCTCGTAGTGGTCAGCGATGGCCTTCCAATAATCCACGGAGGCGCCACCCATGGGATCAGCGCCAATGCGCAGGCCGGAGTCTTTAATGGCCTGCATATCCACCACATTCTTCAAGTCGGCCACGTAGTTGTGTACGTAGTCGTGCTTCACGCAGCGCTCGTCCAGCACGCCCGCGACAGACGTCCGCTTCACGCCTTCCAGCCCGGCGCGCAGGTACTCGTTCGCGCGGCCAGCAATCCAATCGGTGGCCTGAGCATCGGCCGGTCCACCGGTAGGCGGGTTGTACTTGAAGCCGCCATCGCGGGGAGGATTATGGGACGGGGTAATCACGATGCCATCGGTGCCAGGGTGGGTCAGGATGGCATGGGAGACCGCTGGGGTCGGCGTGTAGCGGCCGCGATCATCGACGCGAACCTCCACCCCATTGGCCAGCAGCACCTCAAGGGCGGAGACCATGGCAGGCTCGGACAGCGCGTGGGTATCGCGGCCGATGAAAATCGCCCCAGCAACGCCTTGTTCCGCGCGGTAATCCACAATGGCTTGGGTAATCGCTAGGATATGAGCCTCATTAAAGGCGCAATCGAGCGCTGAGCCGCGGTGGCCTGAGGTACCGAAGGACACCTGCTGATCCGGGTTCTCCGCATCTGGGGTGCGGGTGTAGTAGGCGGTGACCAATTCTGCGATATCAATAAGATCCGTGGGCTGTGCCAGCGTGCCGGCGCGCTCGTGGGCCATGGCGTGCTCCTTGAAGGGTTGGGATGGGATGCCATTCCAGCTTGCCTGCTCTCCCGTGGTTGCGCAGGACGAATATTCCCCCGGCTGGGGGTATGGGCAAATTTACTCCATTTCTATAGTTCGCTAGATTTACAGAATGGACTCGCTTAATTCCATCCTCTCCGCCATCAGCACCGTGGTGTGGGGACCATTCGTCCTCATTCCCCTCCTGCTGGGCACCGGCCTGTGGCTGACCATTCGTTTGGGCGGACTGCAATTCCGAGCGCTGGGCCGCGCGACGCGTCACGTCTTTGCCACAGACTCTGACGAACAGTCCACCGAGGGTGATATTTCCAATTATCAGGCGCTGACCACCGCCCTTGCCGCCACCGTGGGAGTGGGAAATATCGTGGGCGTGGCCACCGCGTTGTCGATCGGCGGCCCTGGCGCACTGGTATGGATCTGGATTACCGGCCTTGTGGGCATGGCGTCCAAGTACACCGAGGCCTACCTGGGTGTGCGTTTTCGCACCACGGATTCCAAGGGCGAGATGTCCGGCGGGCCGCAGCAATACCTAAAGCGTGGCATCCCCGGACCACTCGGATCGGTACTCGCAGTATTCTTTGCCATCTTTGCAATTTGCGCCTCCTTTGGCATCGGCAACCTCGCCCAAGCCAATGCTGTGGCCACCAATATGGAATCAACCTTCGGTATCGCCCCAGCGGCCACCGGTGCAATCCTCTTCGTCTTGGTGGGATCCGTACTCCTCGGCGGAATCCACGCCATCGGGCGCATTACCGCCGCCTTCGTACCGTTGATGATCATCGTCTACGTCCTGGGCGGGCTCTATGTAATCTTCTCGCATGCCGCGGAGATTCCCGCCGCCTTTGCGATGATTTTCAGCGATGCCTTCACCGGCACCGCCGCCGGCGGTGGATTCGTAGGCTCCACCATCATGATGGCTATTCAATACGGTGTTGCCCGCGGCATCTTCTCCAATGAGTCCGGCATGGGCTCCGCCGCCATCGCCGCCGCGGCTGCCAAGACCCCGCACCCAGCGCGCCAGGGGTTGGTATCGATGACGCAGACCTTCATTGACACCATCATCGTGGTAACCATCACTGGCTTGGTCATTGTTGTGGGCGGTACCTGGGATATGGGCCGCGACGAGGCTGGAATCATGACAGCCGAGGCCTTTTCTCGCGTACTCCCAGGTGACTGGGGCGGCACCATCGTTTCGCTCTCCATTATTTTCTTCGCCTTTTCCACCATCATGGCCTGGGCATATTACGGCGAGCGTTCCCTGGAGTCCCTCTGCGGCCGCAAGGCCTCTATCCCCTACCGCATGTTTTTCGCCTGCCTCCTCTTCGTCGGCTCCGTCTCGGAGCTCGAGCTCGCTTGGACCTTCTCGGACCTGGCCAATGGCCTCATCGCCATCCCGAACCTCATTGGCCTGCTCCTGCTCTCCGGCCTCGTGGCCCGCGAGACCAAGGCCTACCTAGCCTTTGACCCCAAGCTCAATAAGCCAGTCGATGAGGTGCGCGCGTTCGTAGAGTCCCAGGGGATGGACTGGAAGTAACATAGGCCGCATGCCTCAGTTCCTCGTCGTGGGTGCTGGCGCTGCGCTCGGCGCGGTAGCCAGGTACCTCCTCTCCGCCGCGCTCGGCGGCGGCATGCTCCCGCTGCTCCTTATCAATATCCTCGGCAGTGTCCTCATGGGCTACTTCCGCCCCGGCCCCTTTTGGGGCACCGGCGTGCTCGGCGGTTTCACCAGCTTCGCTACCTTCGCTTTCCTAACCTCCGAGGCCCATTGGGCCGTCGCCCTGGCCTATGTCCTAGCCACCATCGTTGGCTGCGTGGGCGGCTACTTGGCAGGTGACAAGCTGCGATGAATCTTCTCTGCGTCCTTATCGGCGGCTTCATCGGCGGCAGCCTGCGCTATGGCTTTACCCGGCTTGTCCCCGCCCGCTACTGCACTTTCGTGGCGAATATTTTGGGCTCTCTAGCCCTTGGCCTGGCCTATGGTTTCGCCCAGCTTGCCGACGCCCCCCTTCTCCACCCCTTCCTCGCCCTCGGCCTCGCCGGCGGCCTATCCACTTGGTCCACATTGGCGAAGGAACTGGGTGAGATGATCAAACGCAAACAGTGGTGGCGACTGTGCAAATACCTCTTCTGGACCATCGGACTCGGCATCGTTCTAGCCTGGCGCGGCACCATCTGGGCGGCCCGCATTTATCACGGCATATAAGCAAAATGGTCTCATTCTCCGCGCGGAGAATGAGACCATTAGCTGTATACCTAGTCTGCGATTGCCTCCAATGGCGGCGTCTTTGCCGCACGGTTCGACGGCCAGACGGCCGCGATAATGCCGACGATAGCCGAGCCTACGAGCATAATGAGCACCATCGCCCACGGAATCTGCGCGGAGTCCAATCCCTCATCACCGAGGATCTCGATGAAGGACCAGCCCAAGCCGAGGCCGATAAGGATGCCCATCACCGCGCCGAAGAGCGCAATCTGCACCGATTCAAGAGTGATCATCGTACGGATCTGGCGGCGCTGCGTACCCACGGCACGCAACATACCAATCTCCTGGCGTCGCTCAATAACACCCAGGGTCAAGGTATTGACAATTCCCAGCACGGCGATAATCACTGCAAGGGCAAGCAGACCATACAAGATGGAAAGCATCTGGTCGATGAACCCGGCGGCTTGGCCCGCATACTCCTCGCCAGAATTAACCTGAACCACGACCAAATCCTTGACCGAGTCCTCTAGGTTGTGGCGCAGTTCTTCCTTGTCATAGCCTTCCTGGCCCAAGACGCCCACCATTTGGACGGTAAAGGACTTCTTTGGTGCGACCTTTTCGGCCACATCCTGCGAAAGCACCATATTCTGGACCACATCGGTGGGCTTAAAGGTACCGACCAGCTTGGCCTCGGCCTTCTTGTCCTTTTCCGCAGAAGTAACCTTGTAGGTCTCTCCTACCTTCCAGCCGTGTTCCTTGGCAAAATCTTCGGTAGCAATGAAGCCCTTCTCCAAGTTGGCATCGCCCTCGACCATGTCGAGCGCAATCATCGACGACGGATCTCCATCCGCAGTCGTCGTTTGCTGGAATTCTGGACCATAATCCATCGATGCCTGACCATCGACGGTCACCGGAGCCATACCGACGGTAATCACCTTATCGACGCCCTCGGCCTCCGCCGCGCGCTTACCCGTATCCTTCGGCGTCGGGAATTCACCGGAGCTAGGACCGGAAAGCAGGTAATCAGAAGTGATGTTCTGCTCCACGGTATCGGCCACAGAAGACTTCATCGTTGCACCAAGCATGCCAATAGCGGTTACTAGGGCCACGCCCAAAGTTAGCGCGAAGGCAGTGGCGGCGGTGCGGCGCGGATTGCGTCGCGAGTTAGTCGCCGCCAGTGAACCAATAGCGCCAAACGGTGCACCGATTGCCTTGCCCACCGTCGGCACCAGAGGCAGCGACAAAGCAGGGCCGGCCAGGAAGAATCCGACGATGACGCCGAACGCGCCAACGCCGACGAGGATGGCGCGGACGCTGGTTTCGCCGTCGGAAAGCACGCCTGCCAACGCCGCAACAATACCCACCAGCAAGATAGTGGCACCGAAAATCGTGCGTACCTTCAGGGAAGTTCCGGAAGCAGATTCGGTAGTGCGCATTGCCTCCACCGGCTGTACGCGGCCCGCGCGCCGTGCCGGCGCCCACGCGGATACAACCGTCACGATGGTGCCCAAAATAATTGGAACTACGATGGCCGAAACGCTCAGGCCCAAGCCGCCATCGAGTGACATTCCCTGCGCGCTCATGACTGCCTTAATGATTGCGACCAAACCCATACCCGCAATCACGCCAACAATGGAGCCCAGAACGCCAACAATGGCGGACTCCACCACCACCGAGTTTGTAATCTGGCGACGGGAAGCACCCAGCGCACGCAAGAGAGCGAACTCCTTCGTTCGCTGCGCGACAATCATCGAGAAAGTATTCGCAATGATGAAGGTGCCTACCAGCAGCGCAATCAGGCCGAAGGCGATGAGGAAGTAATTGATGAACTTCAAGGCAGAAGACATCATCTCCGAGGTCTCCTCAGCCAGGCGCTCACCCGACTCCGCCTTGACTTCATACTTCTCGTTCAGGTGGTCCACCAAGGCATTCGCATCCACTCCATCGGCTGCAGAAACCTTGAGCTGGCTCGGCTCGCCGTAGCGCTCCAGGTAATCCTTTTCAGCCATGCTCAGCACGATGCTCTCGCCTTGGTCGACCGCGGGCTCCGAGATGCCAGAAACGGTAACCGTATCCTGCTCATCGGGGTGAACCACAGTCAGCTTCTGGCCCACGGAAATGTCGTATTTGTCGGCCGCGGAAGAGTTGACGAGGACCTCGTCCTTACCGCTAGGCTCCTCGCCCTCCTTCAACTTATCGGCGCCACCAACGACCTTGTCTTCCGGGTAGAACGGAACAACACTGGCCGTGCCGCCCTGGGTTTGAAAGGCCTCCGAGTTCTCATCGGCCGCGACAACGGTCTCCGAATCCGCGATATTGATGTTCTTGACATCCTTATCGTCGGCCAACTTCTGGCGCAGCTTGTCATCCAGTTTCGCGCCATTGTCGTCTTTTTGGCTCACCACTGCATCCACACCGCGGAACTGATTATCCACGGCGGAGTCAAACGTAGACTTCAGCGAATTGGTAAACATAAACGAGCCGGCAATAAACGCGGTGCCCAAAACCACCGCGAGAATCGTCAGCCCAAGGCGCAGTTTATGCGCCACGATATTGCGCAGAGACACTCTACGCATTGCGTTTCCGCGTGCCATTTAGCCCTCAATCTCCGCCATTACCTGGTGAATGGCCTCCATCGTCGGATTGTGCAACTCATTCACAAGCTTGCCGTCAGCAAGGAAAACCACCCGGTCCGCATACGAGGCGGCCTTGGCATCGTGTGTCACGATGACCACTGTTTGGTCGTCCTTATCCACCGCGGTTCGCAAAATGTCGAGCACCTCGGCCGAGGAATTCGAATCCAGGTTGCCCGTTGGCTCATCGCCGAAGATGATTTCCGGCCGAGAAACCAATGCACGAGCACAGGCCACGCGCTGCTGCTGTCCGCCAGACAATTCAGCTGGGCGGTGTTCCAGGCGCTCTGCTAGGCCGAGGCGGCTAGTGACCTCCTCAAACCACTGCTTATCGACGCCCTTACCCGCAATATCCGTAGGCAGCGTAATGTTTTCCGCCGCAGTCAGCGTGGGCACAAGGTTAAAGGACTGGAAAATAAAGCCCAGCCGGTCACGACGCAAGGCCGTAATGTTTTTGTCATTGAGCGCCGACATATCGGTATCACCGATAAATGCTGATCCGGAGGTCGCTGAATCGAGACCAGCCATGGTGTGCATCAGCGTCGACTTACCGGAACCCGATGGGCCCATGATCGCCGTGAATTCGTTCTTGCCGAATTCAATGGATACATGATCAAGAGCGACGACAGCTGTGTCATCGCTTCCGTATTGCTTAAACAAGTCAACGGCGCGAGCCGCAGCATTAGTCATGAGACAAATTCTCCTTGTAAATGGGAAATTACCTATTTAAGTCTAGCGACCGTGGCCCCCGGCCGACATCATCCCTGAGGAGGAAAACGGCATACGAGAGCCCGGCACCACCGTTCTCGTGGGTCACACACTGCGGGCTCCGGCCTACTCCCTAGCCCTCCTTTCGCTGTGTTCGTTGTTGTTGGTGTGTGAGGTATTGGGCCCAGGTGTGGTTCCAGTGGGTGTGGTGGGTGGCTAATGGTCCCGTGGGGTGGTCTAGTTGGTAGGTGCCGTCGTGGTGTAGCCAGGCGATGGTTGAAGTGCCCCGAGTTTTGTTCCTAGGCATTTGCCTTGATTTCTATTATTTCTTGCGGCGGGTTCTGCTTCCAAAAATCGGTTTCCACTTCGACTGGGGTTCGGTATCCCAAGCTTTGGTG
>NZ_JAKRNF010000027.1:0-18837 GCF_022347225.1 Corynebacterium sp. ACRPQ | reverse complement strand
GCTTCTTTTCAATCGCATCAATCTTGGCCTTATCGGCCGGATCTCGTCTCGCCACAGTAGTCATTCTGGCTTATCTCCTTATGCGGGATCGGTTCCCACACACAAACCATCAGACACTCTCTCGACTATGGATCATAGGGGTTAGCGGTACTCATGTGTACTGCCGTCCAAATCAAAGGCTTGGTTGTCACCGAGGCAACCAGGACTACTCCAAGCACCACAGCCTCCAGGACTACAGATAACCAAAGAGCCTTTAAAGAGAAACCACATAGATAAACCCCAGTACTTTCTTCCTCACTGCCAATGCTCACTGGAGTGAACAATCCCTTGTGACTTTTGTCGAAGCTCCGCACAATGGTTATAGGCTGCTTCCCCCCGAACGGCCACTATGTATAAGTTCTAGCCCTGCCTCTCGCCCCTCAGGCAGGGCTAGAACTCGTTAATGATTTCTGAGTCAATCGAATACGAACACTTCAGAGTACTAAGAGTGCAACTCCTACGGTAATCATCCGTTCTCGCCACGTAACTACTAGATGAGGGCACCCCTACCGGTAATCACTAATACAGGGTGCCTATCGTGATGATTACTTTGACTGCTGCTCGTCCTTGGCGGCGACAATCATGTGCGCTAGCACCTCCAGGAACTTATTGAGGTTGCCTGGATCTGCCGTGATGGTTTCGAAGACTTCCTGAGACTCCCGGGCCGCCTGCACGAGTGCGCCGAACCCTTTGTTTTTAAAAGCGTCAGTGCCAGCAACCTGTGAGGGGTTATTTTTCCTGACTAATGCCTGCACAGGGGCTGCTAACTGTCTCCGGCGTAACTGAGCACTCCAGCTGGGATTCGTCTGTTCCACTCACCAATCTCGAACGCCTGCGAATCCAGTTGACATGGCCGGCTTCGTACCATGAGCACCAGCGACTGATCGGTGTTTGGTGGTGTCCGGCCCGTACCGGTCGTCACTGCCTTCGCCGACGTGGCAAGGAAGTCCACGGTTCTCATTAGACCGGGACCACTACTCTCCGACGCGCAGCGACACCGTCCAGCGGGTCGCCCCGCAGCATCGTTTCGCCACGAGGCGCATGTCGGACGCTCCAGCCATCGTCTGCAGCACGCGTGCGATGTGGCTCATACGACCACCCCCTTCTTGCGGAATACCTGCCAGGGGTATACTGTTGACTTGTACAGGTACCCGGTAGGGGTACTACAGAGACACAAGGAGGATACATAATGGCTTCGAACAATTACCAGGTGACGGGCATGACCTGCGGGCACTGCGAGATGTCGGTCCGCGAGGAAGTCGGTGAGATCCCCGGCGTCCAGGACATCCAGGTCAGCGCGCAGACCGGCAAGCTTAACGTCACCGCCGAGGGCGAGATTGACGATGCCAAGGTCCTCGCGGCGGTCGAGGAGGCCGGCTACTCGGCGGTGCGTGTCTGATGAAGGCCGGAGGACGGCTTGCGCTCTACGGGGCCGGGCTGGTGGTGGCGTTCGGCGGGGCCTTCGGCCTTGCCGGCGCCGTCATTCCTGACAGCTTCGTAGCAGCATGGGCAGAAGGAAGTGACGTGAACACACACGGTGAAGGACACGGCGGCGCTGCGCAAGAAACTGCGGAGCCCACTCTGAACGGGGTCTCCGCAAGCGCGGACGGCTTCGTACTTTCCCCAGTCCAGGCTCCCACGGCTGCAGGCGAGGATGGAGACCTGAGTTTCCAGATCCTCGACGAGTCCGGCGAAGCGGTGACCGAGTACACTACCGCGCACGAGAAGGACCTGCATCTGATCGCCGTTCGCACCGATGGTACTGGTTTCCAGCACGTGCACCCCGAGCTTGACACGAGCACAGGCACTTGGTCGGTGCCGTGGACCTGGGACGAGGCGGGCACCTACCGCGTGTACGCCGACTTCACACCCGAGGGCGAGGGAGCCGAAGGGATCACCCTGACTCGCGCCGTCGAGGTGGCGGGCGACTTCGCCCCTGTTGAGACCGAGTCACAGACCACCGACGAGGTCGACGGATACACCGTCTCCCTGAATGGCGACCTTACCGCCGGCACCTCAAGCGAGCTCACCATCTCGGTCGAGCGCGACGGTCAGCCGGTGACCACGCTGGAGCCCTACCTGGGCGCGTTTGGCCACCTGGTGGCGCTGCGCGAAGGCGACCTCGCCTACTTGCACGTCCACGCCGAGGGCGACGAGCCCCAGGCCAGGGACACGGCCGGACCCGAGATCGGATTCGCAGCGGAGGCCCCGACCGCCGACCGTTACCTGCTCTACCTGGACTTCCAGGTCGATGGGCAGGTGCACACCGCCGAGTTCGTGATCGACGCCGAGCATGGTGACGGCTCGCAGACAGACGATTCGCATACCGGCGGCCACTGACCCGCAGGGCCTGGCGTCGCACGAGAGATGAAGAGAGAAGGAAGAGGATGAGTACATTAGCGCCCCCCATCGGTGGGCCGGACATCGAGCTGGAGATCGGCGGGATGACCTGCGCCTCCTGTGCGAACCGGATCGAGAAGAAGCTGAACAAGCTCGAGGGCGTCGCGGCCACGGTCAACTACGCCACCGAGAAGGCCAAGGTCACCGTGCCTGCCGGCTACGATCCGGGCCTGCTGGTCGCCGAGGTCGAGAAGACCGGCTACACGGCTGCGCTGCCCAAGCCCAAGGGCACCACGGCGAACACGTCGGAGACCGAGGCCGGGGAGGAGGAAGACACTGAGCTCACCTCGCTGCGCCATCGGCTAGTCGGCGCCATTGTGCTCACGGTTCCCGTGATCGCCATGGCCATGATCCCCGCACTGCAGTTCGTATATTGGCAGTGGGCCTCACTCGCGCTTGCCGCCCCGGTGATCATCTGGGCAGCCTGGCCGTTCCATAAGGCCGCATGGACGAACCTCAAGCACGGTACCGCGACGATGGACACACTCATCTCGATGGGCACCTCGGTCGCACTGCTGTGGTCCGTCTACGCACTATTCTTCGGAACCGCTGGCACACCCGGGATGACGCACCCGTTCGAGTTCACGATCGCTCCCTCGGATGGCGCGGCGAACATCTATCTCGAAGTTGGCGCGGGCGTGACGATGTTCATCCTCGCCGGCCGCTACTTCGAGAAGCGCTCCAAACGCCAGGCCGGGGCCGCGCTGCGCGCCCTCCTGGAGCTCGGCGCGAAGGAAGTCGCCGTGCTCCGCGACGGCGTTGAGGTGAAGATCCCCACCTCTGACCTCCAGGTCGGCGACGAGTTCATCGTTCGTCCGGGTGAGAAGATCGCCACCGACGGCATCGTGGTCTCCGGCTCCTCCGCGGTGGACGCCTCCATGCTCACCGGCGAGTCCGTACCGGTCGAGGTCCGCGAGGGCGACTCGGTCACCGGTGCCACCGTCAACGCGGGCGGCCGCCTTGTCGTGCGGGCGACCCGTGTCGGTTCGGACACGCAGCTTGCGCAGATGGCGAAGCTCGTCGAGGATGCGCAGACTGGCAAGGCCGAGGTGCAGCGTCTGGCTGACACGATCTCCGGCGTGTTCGTGCCGATCGTCATCGTCGTCGCGTTCATCACCCTCGGCGCCTGGCTGGGAGCCGGATTCCCCGTCGCCGCCGCGTTCACCGCAGCGGTCGCCGTGCTCGTTATCGCCTGCCCCTGCGCGCTGGGACTCGCGACTCCGACCGCGCTGCTGGTCGGCACCGGCCGCGGGGCGCAGATGGGCATCCTCATCAAGGGCCCAGAGGTGCTGGAGTCCACCCGCAAGGTCGATACCGTCGTGCTCGACAAGACCGGTACCGTCACCAGCGGCAAGATGACCCTGACAGATGTGATCACCGAATCCGGTGTGGACCGTGCCGAGCTGCTGCGCTTCGCGGGTGCGTTGGAGGACTCCTCGGAGCACCCGATCGCGCAGGCGATCGCCAAGGGCGCCACCCAGGAAGTCGGCCAGTTGCCCACGCCCGAGGACTTCGCCAATGTTGAAGGCAAGGGCGTGCAGGGCATCGTCGAGGGCACCCCGGTCGTCGTCGGACGCGAGTCGCTGCTGGCCGACTGGTCACAGAAGCTCTCTCCGGAGGTCGCACGGGCGAAGGCTCAAGCTGAGGGTGAAGGCAAGACGGTCGTCGCGATCGGCTGGGACGGTGCTGCGCGCGGCATCCTCGTCGTCGCCGACACCGTCAAGCCCACGAGCGCGGAGGCGATCCGCGGGCTCAAGGAGATCGGCCTGACCCCGGTGCTGCTCACCGGTGACAATGAGGCCGTGGCCCGCCAGATCGCCGCCGAGGTCGGCATCGAGGAGGTCATCGCCGAGGTGCTGCCCAAGGACAAGGTCGACGTCGTCACCCGTCTCCAGGGCGAGGGCAAGATCGTCGCGATGGTCGGCGACGGCGTCAACGACGC
This sequence comes from Corynebacterium sp. ACRPQ, assembly GCF_022347225.1. Lineage (NCBI taxonomy): Bacteria > Bacillati > Actinomycetota > Actinomycetes > Mycobacteriales > Corynebacteriaceae > Corynebacterium > Corynebacterium sp. ACRPQ. Next base: position 14,456 of record NZ_JAKRNF010000027.1, on the reverse strand, counting down.
CCCCGCGCTCGCGCAGGCCGATCTGGGCCTGGCGATGGGCACCGGCACGGACGTCGCGATCGAGGCCTCCGACATCACCCTGGTCCGCGGCGACCTGCGGGCCGCGGTCGACGCGATCCGTCTGTCTCGGAAGACACTTTCGACGATCAAGACCAACCTGTTCTGGGCATTCGCCTATAACACCGCCGCGATCCCAGTCGCAGCGCTGGGCATGCTCAACCCCATGCTCGCAGGCGCGGCGATGGCGTTCTCCAGCGTCTTCGTCGTCGGCAACAGCCTCCGCCTGCGCGGGTTCAAGAGCGTCGCCACGAAGTGACGAACGAGAACCCACCCATCCATACCAATCCGATACAGAACCCACCCATCCATACGAATCCGATACAGAAGGAACACCAGAAAATGAGCAACTGCTGTAGCACGAACGAGACTAACCCCGCCGCCGAGAACGGTGGACGCGAGAACCTGCTCGGCGGGGGCGCCGATGACATGACCACCTGCCCGGTCATGGTCGGCACCCCGGTCAGCAAGAAGACCGCCGAGGCCGCCGGCCTCTACCGCGACTTCAAGGGCGAGCGCTACTACTTCTGCTGCGCCGGCTGCGGCCCCGCATTTGATTCGGACCCCGCCAAATACGCCGCCAACATGGCGTAATCCACCAGCGTGCCGGGGTGCCGCGGCACCGCTGCGGCACCCCGGCACCTGATCGGAGCGAACCGACATGACCACCCCGACCTCAATGACCGAACCTCACATCGACACCTGCCCGGCGGGAGGCGACGGCGATCCGTCCGTCCACGGATACATCAGCGACAAGGCGACGTACCGCAATCGCCTGCGGCGCCTCGAAGGCCAAATCCGCGGCATCGATCGGATGATCGATGAGGACCGCTACTGCATCGACATCTTCACCCAGATCTCCGCAGCCACCAGGGCACTCGAAAACGTCGCCCTCGGACTGCTCGACGATCACCTCAAGCATTGCGTCCTCGACGCCGCCCTCGCCGGTGGACCAGTCAGCGAGCAGAGGCTCGGCGAGGCATCCGAGGCCATCGCCCGTCTCGTTCGCTCCTGACGCCCGCACACCAAATCGATCACGACCTGCAGCCCAGGAGTTTCCCTATGACCACACAACACGTCCTCATCCTCGGTTCAGGAGCAGCCGGAGCCGCAGCCGCCCGCACTCTCGCCACACGTGACGACGTCCGGGTGACGATGGTGACCCGCACCGGGGAGACGCCTTACACGCGAATGCTCATCAAAGGAATCGCGTTCGGCCCGACCCCGCCGGAGATGATCAAGCTCCCGCTACCTCAGATTGAGGTCATCGCCGACACCGTGCTCGATGTCGATACTACGGCGAAGCGGGTCCAACTGACCTCCGGCGCGCAGGTCTCCTACGACGCGCTCATTGTCGCGACAGGGAGCGTGCCCCGCTCTCTGCCCGCGGGTGTACTCGAAGGCGACGACGTCGGACAAGGCCGGGTCACTGCTCTGCACTCCTTGGAAGATGCCATGGGTATCCGCGATCTGCTGACCAGCCTGGCACGGCCGGCGCGAGTGACGATCTATGGCGGCGGAATCATCGCAGCCGAGACCGCTTCGTCGCTGCAAGCCGACGGACACATGGTCATGCTGGTCTCTCGCAGTTCTGTTCCCGGCATCGGAGCGTTTGGGGCGCCGGTGGCTGAGCGCCTCGCCGCTGACCATGCCGCCAAGGTGCAGACTCGATTCGGTCGCACTCTCCAGCATGTCGACGAAACAGAATCCGGTGTTGCCATCACCCTCGACGACGATCAACGCATCGTGGCCGACTTACTCCTCGTTGCGCTCGGCACGACGCCCGCAGCCCCGTCGCCGTGGACGAACGGCATCGACGTCGATGATCGCCTCCGTGCCGCAGCAGACCACGTCTACGCCGCCGGAGGTGTAGCTACGCATCACGACGAAGCACTGGGCGTCTGGCGCATCGACCATTGGGAAGACGCCGCCGCGCAGGGCACGCACGCCGCACAGGCCGCACTGCACGACCTCGACATCAGCGACGATCCGGGCACCTACCTGCCGCGCAGCCCCTACATGGCGCTGGTCTACGGTCAGATGATCTCCGGAGTCGGGTACACCGCTGGTGCAGACGCCCAGGTGGAAGCCGGCGAGGAGTTCATCGTGCGCCACGAGACCGACGGCACCGTCGTCGGCGTCACCGGCATCGACGCGGTCGGCACCGTCTACCAGTGGGGTCAGCAGCTCCACGGCCTGCAGGCATAGACGATGGCGGGCGACTATACGAGGCAGATCCCGCGGCGGGGTTTCGCGCTCGCGATGGCAGCGACCATTCTCATGATGGCGGCTGCCAGCGCGCCGTCGTTGTTCTACCCCCAGATCGCAGAACAGCTCGGACTCGTCCCCGTCGCCACCACACTCGTATTCGCGGTCTACACCTTCACCCTCCTGGCCGCGCTGCTCTACCTCGGACCGCTCTCCGATCACATCGGCCGACGTCCGGTCGTAACCGCCGGTTCCCTGGCGCTGGCACTCAGCCTGGCCATGTTCTGGTTCGCCGACAGCCTCGCGACACTCCTGGTCGCCCGCGCTCTGCAAGGACTCGCAGCGGGTCTGCTCATCCCGGCCCTGTCGGCGATGATGATCGACTTCGAGCCGCCGTCGCATCCGAACATCGCAGCCCTGTGGAACACGATCGGGCCGATGATCGGTCTCGGGACCGGGGCACTCGGTGCTGCGCTGCTCCTCGATCTCACCCCCGAACCGACAGCTGCGGTCTTCGGCCCGCTCGTGCTCGCCTTCCTCACCGTGGCAGCGACGGTGTGGAGCACACCGGAACTGGTCCCCAAGACCCGGATACGACGTGGCGACCTCCGCCCGCGGTTTATGGTGCCACTGCACCTGCGCCGCATGTTCACCGCCGGTGTGCCCGCGATTATCGCCGGGTGGGCGACCAACGGACTCTTCCTCGCGCTCGGAGCCGGCCTCGTCGGCAGTGAGCTCGGGGGCTCCACGCACACCCACGCGGGCATCGTCATCTTCGCACTGGCGATCTCCGGAATCACCGCCTCGTCCGTCCTGCAGCGGCGTTCCGCCCGCACCATCAGCCTGTATGCGACCAGCGCCCTGGCATTCGGCACCGCAGCGAGCATCGTCGCCCTCGCACTCGGTTCCTACCCGGCCTACGTCGTGTCGGTCGCGATCGTCGGTTCCGGGTTCGGCACAGCGTTCCTCGGGGTGCTGCGCACACTCATGCCCCACACGGCATCGTCGGAACGCGCCGCCGTGATGGCTGTGATCTACACGGTCGCCTACCTGGCATTCGGCGTGCCCACCATCGTCGCCGGGTTGCTCGTGCCGGTACTCACCCTGTCAGGAACGATGACAGTCCTCGGTGCGATCATCATCGCCCTCAGCCTTGCAGCCACCGTCCTACGCCTGCGCATTCCTTAGCCGGCCGCAGATCCGGCAGAGACTGACGACTTCTCCGAACTCCCCACCGACTCTCGCCGCCGAACCGCACCCGACCAAGAAGAGCAGCCATGACCTATGCGATCGCGCTTCCCTGCGCGGACGTCAAGGACCGCGCCTGCATCGACGAATGTCCTGTCGACTGCATCTACGAGGGCGAACGCTCGCTCTACATCCATCCCGACGAATGCGTTGACTGCGGAGCCTGCGAACCGGTTTGTCCCGTCGAGGCCATCTACTACGAAGACGACCTGCCCGACGAATGGTCTGACTCCTACAAGGCCAACGTCGAGTTCTTCGACGAATTTGGTTCTCCCGGTGGAGCCGCGAAGATCGGACCGGCGGGCTTCGACCATCCCCTCATCGCCGCATTGCCCATCCAACATGAGCAGTCCCTCTGAGAAGGACAATTCGATCGATTCACGCCGGTACAACGCGCAATCCTTGACTAGTACCCCTGGGGGGTATAGGGTAGGTGTCATGATGAAAGGAGCTGACATGCAGAGGAGACTGCGAGCAGGGCTGGCAGCAGGAGTGCTCGGAGTGACACTCGTGCTCGCCGGTTGCAGCAGCGGAGCAGACGAAGACCAGCAGACCGACCCTTCGGCTACTGAGGAGCAGGGCCACGGCGGCGACAATGCAGAAAGCGGAGATGAGGAAATGGATCACTCGATGGAGCACCCGATGGACGGCGGACCGGCACCCGAGGGTATCGCCGAAGCCAGTGACCCCACATACCCGGTCGGCACAGAGGTACAGCTCACGGCCGACCACATGGAAGGCATGGACGGTGCGACAGCGACGATCTCCGGCGCATTCGACACGTACACGTACTCCGTGAACTACACTAACGCAGGTGGCGGCGACCCCGTCACGGACCACAAGTGGGTCGTGCAGGAAGAAATCGAGGATGCCGGCGACGAGCGCCTGACCGATGGCACAGCGGTGACGCTGCTCGCCAAGCACATGGAGGGCATGGAGGGCGCGAGGGCCACCATCGCTTCGTCCACCGATGAGACGGTCTACATGGTCGACTACGAGACGGACGGCATGAAGATGACGAACCACAAGTGGGTCGTCGAGAGCGAGATCCAACCAGCGCCCTGAGCCGACGTTCGCTTGCCCGGCGACCGGGTGAGCGGCATGGCTCGATGACGAAGGAGAAGAACGATGACGGACCCGAACTCACACCAGCACCACGGTCACGGAACCGATGCACCCGCTCACGGCGAGCATCACCACGGGTCTGTGTCCGCACACGCCTCGGCGGAGGCGCACGGCACGCACGAGGGCCAGCACACTGGACACCAGGGCCACGCCATGAACCACGGGCAGCACTCAGACCACACGGGCCTCGATGAGAACGGTGTCCACGGAGATCACAGCGGCCATGGCGGCCACGGAGATCACAGCGGCCATGGCGGCCACGGGGACCACGTTGGCCAGTTCCGCCGGCTGTTTTGGATCAACCTCGTCATCGCCATCCCCGCGGTCACCCTCTCGCCGATGTTCTCCATGCTGCTGGGCTACGAGGTCCCCGGCTGGGCGGGCTGGGTCGCCGCGGTACTGGGCACCGTCATGTACGTCTGGGGCGGCAGGCCCTTCCTCACCGGCGCCGTCAGCGAGTTGAAGTCCCGCAAGCCCGGGATGATGCTGCTCATCGCTCTGGCGATCACGGTGGCCTTCTTCGCCTCCTGGGCCGCGACCCTCGGGCTTGTCCATCACGAGCTGGAGTTCTGGTGGGAGCTGGCGCTGCTGATCGTGATCATGCTGCTGGGCCACTGGATCGAGATGCGCTCCCTGGCCCAGACCACCTCGGCGCTCGACTCGTTGGCTGCACTGCTGCCCGACGAGGCCGAGCGCGTCGAGGGCGAGAACGTCGTTAAGGTGGCCCCAGCCGACCTCGTTGTGGGTGACGTCGTGATCGTGCGCCCCGGCGGCAGCGTTCCGGCCGACGGCACCATCGTCGACGGCCGCGCCGACATGGACGAGTCCATGATCACCGGCGAGTCCCGCCCGGTCTCTCGGGGCGAGGGCGAGACAGCTACCGCCGGCACCGTCGCCACCGACTCCGGCCTGCGGGTGAAAATCACCGCCACCGGCGACGACACCGCCCTGGCCGGGATCAACCGGCTCGTCACCGAGGCCCAGAACTCCTCCTCCCGCGCCCAGCGGATCGCCGACAAGGCCGCGGCCTGGCTGTTCTGGTTCGCTCTCGGCGCGGCGCTGGTCACCGCTGTCGTCTGGACGCTCATCGGCATGCCCGACGAGGCCGTGGTCCGTACCATCACCGTACTCGTCATCGCCTGCCCCCACGCCCTCGGCCTGGCGATCCCGCTCGTGGTCTCCATCGCCACCGAGCGCGCCGCCCGCGGCGGCGTGCTGGTCAAGGACCGCCTCGCCCTGGAGTCGATGCGGCAGGTCGACGCAGTGCTCTTCGACAAGACCGGCACACTGACCAAGGGCGAGCCCACCGTCACCGGCGTCGAACCGACCGGCGACCTCGACGCCGACCAGGTCCTCGCCCTCGCGGCCTCGGCCGAGGCCGACAGCGAGCACCCGCTCGCCAAGGCCATCGTCGCCGCCGCCAAGGACAAGGGCCTCGCCCTTCAGCAGGCCAGCGGCTTCTCATCCTCGCCCGCCGTCGGAGTCACCGCGACTGTCGCCGGCCAGGAGGTCCGCGTCGGCGGCCCCCGGCTGCTTGAGGAGACCGGCCAGCACGAGGTCGGCACAGCCGAGGAATGGCGTTCTGAGGGCGCGATCATCCTGCACGTCCTCCGCGACGGCCAGGTGGTCGGCGGCCTCAAGCTCGCCGACGAGATCCGCCCCGAATCCCGCAACGCCGTCGACGCCCTCCACGCCCTGAGCGTCGAGGTCGTCATGATCACCGGCGACGCCGAGGCCGTGGCGAACGAGGTCGGACGGGAGCTCGGCATCGACCGCGTCTTCGCCGGCGTCCGCCCCGAGGACAAGTCCGCCAAGGTCGCCCAACTGCAGCACGAGGGCAAGAAGGTCGCCATGGTCGGCGACGGCGTCAACGACGCCCCGGCACTGGCCCAGGCCGACGTCGGCATCGCGATCGGCGCCGGCACCGATGTCGCCATCGCCTCGGCCGGGGTGATCCTGGCCAGCTCCGACCCCCGGTCGGTGCTCTCCATCATCCAGCTCTCACGACGCGCATACGGTAAGATGAAGCAGAACCTGTGGTGGGCCGCCGGATACAACCTCATCTCCGTGCCGCTTGCGGCCGGCATCCTGGCACCGGTGGGATTCGTCCTGCCAATGTCGATCGGCGCGATCCTGATGTCGGCCTCCACCGTGGTCGTCGCGCTCAACGCCCAACTCCTGCGGCGCATCGACCTCACACCCGAAGCCAGCACGCGTTCCGTCCTGGAACGCCAGAAGTAAGGACATGCCCATGTCTGTCGACACCGATTCTCATCAGCACGGATACATCAACGACAAGGAGCGCTACCTCGGCCGTATGAAGCGCATTGAGGGTCAAGCCCGAGGGATCGCGAAGATGATCGATGAAGAGAAATACTGCATCGACATCCTCACCCAGGTATCCGCCCTGACCCGCGCCCTCCAGGGGGTCGCGACCGGTCTACTCGACGATCATCTCAAGCACTGTGTGCTCGACGCAGCGAAGCTCAGCGACGAGGCGGCCGTCGAGAAGATACAGGAAGCCACCGACGCCATCAACCGACTCGTCCGCTCCTAATCCCGGACCCCGAGGCCGCGTTCCAGGACACGGCGGGAAGCCCTCACGACGCCCTCCACGCCTGATCCTCACCGACACGCCGTCCGCCCGCGATGCGCCCACTTTCGCTCAACGGGCCAGGCGAGCCGGCGCCCACGGCGTGCGCTTGCAGGCCGCGGCCGGGCTGCTGCGCATGAGTGCGGTGTACCAACGCCCCGTGGTCCGCTCGACCGCACCCCTACGATCCTCGTCCTTCGCACGCTCCATTCCGACCCCGAGCTGCAGTGCGACGTCACCGTCGAAACCCTGACCGCGACCGTCGACCCCCTGTCCCTCGAACTGCCGGAGACCTCGCTGGCACCCGCTTGGACCAGCGTCGAACCCCCACAACACGGGTGGAGATACATTGCGGACGTGTCCAGTCTGACGCTGATGCGTAGCGTCCGTGCCGGCATCGAGGCCGTGGCCCAAGCACTTCCCGACAAACCCGGCGACGATGTCGCCCGCAAGATCCGGGGCATGGTCTGGGGCACCCCGGACACAGCCCTCGCGTCGCTGCCACAAGGCGTCGCGTTCGCCGCCTACGTCTTCGGGTTCCTCAGCTCCGAAGGAGAAGCCGCGATCTCCACCGCCGGCCGCTGGACGCGGTTGACCCTTCCGACTGGACACGTACTCCTGCGCGGACCCGTCGTCTCTGGCCTCACCTCAATCCGCCGCACCCGGCCACGCGTCTCCGAGTCCTTCAAACCAATCGGATAATACTTGATACCCCATAGGGGTAAAGGGTAGGATTGGTGACTATGAGAGAGGCTGAACACGCGCACGCCACGTATGACACACCGCACCTGGATGCGGCCGGGATCGTGAGTCGGCAGCAACGCGAGTCCGGCGACTTCTACCTATTGACCGGTGTACATGCCGGGCATCAGCAGCAGGAACGCATCCCTGCGGGTTCAACCTCGAACTCGCGACCAAACTGACTAAGGAGGCATTATGCCCCGTTTTTCCCGATTGACCCCTGAGACCGCAGTGGGGAGCTCACGAGACTTGCTCGGCGATCTCGTCGAGCGGCACGGCGAGGTCGGAGACATGGTCTCGACGATGGCGCATTCCCCGGCGGTGCTCGGCGGTTATCTCCAGCTGAGCAAAGCCATGCGTCGCGCCAAGCTCGACCGCAAGGTCAGCGAGCTCGTTTCGATCGCCGTGCAGTCGCAGCAAGGATGCGGAATGTGCCTGGCCTCGCACATCAGCGCGGCACGATCACTCGGGGTCAGCGATAACGAGATCGCACTCGCCCAGCAGGGTACGGCGATGACCGGCCCGGTCGCGGCGATGATCGCGCTCGGCCTCCAGGTCTACCGTGAGCCTGCGTCGATCACCGACGAGCAGATCGACGAGCTTCGGGGGTTCGGGTACAGCGACCGTGAGATCTCTGATGTCGTCGGGGTCGTGTCGCTGAACATTCTCACCGGCGCCTTCAACCTGGTTGCCGGCCTCACGCCGGGCGACTGATCTTGCCGGCGACTTGGCGCCTTGGCCGAGAGGATAGGCAGCGGTCTGCAAAACCTTGTACACGGGTTCGAGTCCCGTAGGCACCTCCACTTTCCGCCGAATCCAATAAGGCACGCGTCGCAGGAAGCGGGCAGTCCACCCTCGGGCGCGCCGGAACCTCTGAGCTTCATTTCGCATCGAGCGACAGATCACACTCGACAATATCGTCATAGAGCGATATAATCGCTATATGACTATGAATCAACAAGAGGGGGCAACCCTCGACGAGGTGGCGACAGCAGCGTACGCCCACCTGTTCCAGGCATTTGCAGAACCGACGAGGTTGGCGATCGTGCAGCACCTCGCCTCGGGCGAGCACCGGGTCCGCGATCTGGTCGAGCACATGGGCCTGGCCCAGTCCACGGTAAGCAAACATGTCGGCTTTCTCGTTGAGTGCGGCCTGGCGACGATGCGCCCGGAAGGGCGCTCCACCTGGTACTCGCTGACACAGCCCGAACTCCTGCGTACCCTCGTCGCCGCTGCCGAATGCCTCCTCGATGCCACCGGCACGCAGGCCCTGCTCTGCACGCACCTGCGACTCCCACATACCCACCACGCGACAGATACGGAGAAGAAGTAGACATGGGCGCAGGACACAATCACGGCCCCGCAGCCAGCGAGACCGGGCACCCTGGAGATTTCCGCAAGAAACTCTGGATCGCATTCTCGATCACCGCGACGATCGTCGTCGCCCAGGCCATCGGCTCGGTCATCACCGGCAGCCTCGCACTGCTAACCGACACCGCCCATGCCATCACCGATGCCGTCGGCCTACTGGTCGCACTGATCGCCGGGACGCTGATGCTCAAGCCCGCCAACTCCAAGCGCACCTGGGGGTTCCGACGTATCGAGGTGATCGCAGCCCTCGGACAGTCGGCACTGCTGCTGGTGGTGGGCACGTACGCCGCCATCGAAGGAATCCGGCGACTGTTCGAGCCGCCGGAGGTGCCCGCAAGCGAACTGCTGATCTTCGGCATCATCGGCCTGGTCGCGAACATCATCGCCATCACCATCCTCGCCTCCAGCCGCGGTTCGAACTTCAACATGCGTGCCGCGTTCCTCGAAGTCCTCAACGACGCCCTCGGCTCACTCGGAGTGATCATCGCGGCGATCGTGATCTCCACGACCGGGTTCATGCAGGCCGACGCCATCGCCGGACTGTTCATCGCCACCCTGATCGTGCCTCGCGCGTTCAAGCTGATGCGCGAGACCACCGGCGTCCTCATGGAGTTCACTCCTAAGGGCCTCGACCTCGACAAAGTCCGCTCACACATCCTCGAACTCGACCACGTCCAGGATGTTCATGATCTGCACGCCTCCACTGTGGCGACCGGCCTACCGACCCTGACCGCCCACGTCGTCGTCGACGACGAATGCTTCACCGACGGTCATGCCGCCCAGATGCTCCAAGAGATCAAAGACTGCGTCGCAGGACACTTCGAGGTCTCCGTCCATCACGCAACCTTCCAGATCGAGACCGAGCACATTGCCGAACATGAACCGGAAGTCAGCAAGCACGACTGAACGCAGCGCCCCCTCCCGGGCTCGTACCGGGCGGGGCGCTTCCGCATCACACAGGTAGGCACTACCCCTATGGGGTACTATGGCCAATTGGCACCACGGGCAGGCACGAGAAGGAATCCCATGAAAAACCTCAGGTCATTGCCGAAGTACGGCGGGAAGAAAACCGCTGCAACCACCGTCGTGATCGGCGCTTTCCTGCTCACCGGATGCGCGGCCGCCAACGACTCACCCTCAGCCACCTCGGCCAGCGGAGCCGAGATTCTTGTCGAGAATGGTCTCGAAGGCCTCGACGTGCGGGAGCTGGTCGAAACGCTCGATGCGATCCCGCTGGACGATCGCACGGAGACCTTGACCACGTCGATCACTGCGGAGATGGTCACGCTCACTGATCAGCACGAGCACGCGACAGAGGTGCGGTTGCCCAGTGACGAGATCTACGTATCCGTTGCCCCGTATCGGTCGCAGACCCATGATTGCTACTACCACAGCCCGACCGGATGCCTGGGCGAGCTGCGCAACGCAGACGTGGCCGTAACGGTGACGGATGCGACGACCGGCGAGACGATCGTCGACGAGGAGTTGAGAACCCTCGACAACGGCTTCGTCGGGATCTGGCTGCCCCGAGGCATCGAGACATCGATCTCGATCACCCACGACGGCCAGACCGTCACCTCCGAACTTTCGACCGTCGGCGACGATGCGCAAACCTGCCTGACCACGATGCGACTGGTCTAAAACTAGCACCACGGGAATACCCCCACCGGGTAGGGTGTTGTGATGTGCGCGCGGTCTATCGCACGCGACGTGTAATAGGAAGGAAAGCAGTCCCATGAGCGAAGTCACCACCGTCGACACCCAGGCCTTCGAAGAGGTTGTGCTCCAGAGCGAGGTCCCCGTTCTCGTGGACTTCTGGGCAGCCTGGTGCGGCCCGTGCCGTGCGATCGCGCCGGTCCTGGACCAGATTGCAGCTGAGCAGGATGGAAAGCTCCTCATCGCCAAGCTCAATGTCGACGAGAACCCCGACATCGCCTCACGCTACAACATCAGTTCGATCCCTGTGATGAAGGTCTTCGACAAGGGTGAAATCGTGCGCGAGATCATTGGGGCGATGCCGAAGCCGCAGATCGAGCAACGCCTCGAAGGCATTATCTGAGGCTCGGCCGTCGAACCGTTCCCGAACTCCGCCGACCGTTGCGCGGCAGTTGATGGTCGCCCGACTCAGCGTGATTGCATACGTAATGCAAGACTGCGCAGTGCAACGAGCGCTTGAAGTGGCAGGACCCCGTTACCGAAGGCGGTCTTCTGCTGATTTGCAGTCAGTCCGCCCATCGTGTCGGTAATCCATCTGACTGGCAGATCCATAAGCCATTCCACGAACTCCGGCGACGGGCGTGGCCCTCTGTCCTCGTTCATATACACCAAATACACGGTTTGCAAGAAGTTAAGCAGTGTCACCAGAAAAGGGATTCTTCCATGGCACTGCCACCAGAAAAAATTGCTCAGCTTCAAGCAGCCCAAAAGACTGCCCAAGACCGAGAAGTTAATCAAGCAAAAGAACTTATAAACGCCCAAGACATTGGCTACACATCCAAACTCTTCGTCCAAGCATTATTTCCATACCGCAAGACCGACGAAGAAAAACGAGTCATAGAGACAGCACAAGGCCGAATCGTTGTCTACGCCGATGGAGGATTGCCCTACGGCAAATATCCCCGACTAATCATGGCCTACATCGTCACCCGTGCCGTGGAAAACGCAGGAAAGCTCAAAGCAGGCAAAATAGACCTTGAGCAAGCAGTCCGCATCCCTCTCGGACACTCCATGAACCACTTCCTCCAAGCCATCGGAGTAACTGGACGCGGCACAGGTGGCGCAACAGGGAACTTGGCCAATATCCGCGAGCAATTATTGCGCCTGGCTGATGCTCGCGTGACCGTCAAAGAGGACGATGGCGTACGCGCACGTGGTAAACACACTCAAATTATGGATGAATGGGACTTATGGTTTGATGCACGCGACCCTAATCAGGGAAGCTTCATCGAGTCCTACATCAAACTCACGCCACAATTTTTCCAGCACATTGTCGAAGCCCCCATCCCTATCGACCTTGCTGTACTACGCCAGCTCACCAAGCCACGGTCAATGGACATTTATATCTGGCTAACGGTCAAGCAGTTTTGGCTTAGCAAAAACAACCGAGACTCCTACCTTTTTACCTGGGACATGATGGCACAAAGCTTCGCCACCAAAGAGCTAGTATCAGGGCAAGACTGGGTGAACTTCCGCAACGAAATCAAGAAAGCCATCCACGATGTTCAGGCGATATGGCGTAATTGTGGAATAAAAGCCGACCTCGATGGAGTCACCGTCACTAAGACATCTCCCTCAGTTGAGAAAAAACCGCCACGTCCGCAGCTGGATTAATACTCATCAACGAGTGAGCGCCCCCTTGTGGGCGCTTTCTTTATGCCCTGGTCAGGCTGCGCATATTTACCAATACGGCTGCGCATATTTACCAATACGGCTGCGCATATTTACCAATATCCAAGCAGTTATCCACAGGGCTTGAACTGGGATTTTATCTATTTCCCCTGGTCGCTTATAACTATAAACTGTAGAACTATATCCAGCAGGGGTAAACCAACCAGTCAACGCTAACGCTAACTAGTAAATAAGATTCCATCGTGGCTCACGCCCTCACTAACGTTCGGTTGTGCTGCCGCCCAAATCAAAGATTTGGTTGCCACCGAGACAACCTGGACTACTCACTGACCACAGCCTCCAGGACTACAGATAACCAAAGAATCTTTAAAGAGAACTCTCACAAAGGAACCCCAATAATTTCATCCTTACTGTCAATGCTCACTGGAGTGGGCACGCCCTTGTTACTTTTGTCGAAGCTCCGCAGAATAGTTTGTAGACCGCTCCCTCCCCCCCCGGACGGTCACTGTCACACTCAAGCCCTGCCTCTAGCCCCTCAGGCAGGGCTTGAGCGATTTAGTGCTTCTTGAGTTGATTCAGCACGAATGCTTCGGCTTCTTCGGTGGCCTGTGTGGACGCTTCCAGCGCTGTAATAAGCGCACGTTGTTGTTGACCATCGAGCCTGTCCCAATCTGCTCGCAGAGCACTGACAATACGTGCGATTGCCATCTCTCCACCACTGAGTGTGCCGTTGTTTGACCCTAACGACGGCACACCAGCTTGGCGCAACAGCTCATCAATTGGGCGAGTCATGACGTTATTGTTGCACACTGCTTCGACATAATCTCCTGGCTTTCGAACAAATGTCTAATAGCCAGAATTTTAAAATAGATCGCCTGGAAAGTGTGGTTTCCGATCTTTATTTTCTGCTGGCCACTGCACCCCATGAAAGGCTAATTCGTCTTTAGTTAGTTGTTCGCCAGCAATGATTTGCTCCAGGAGTTCCTTCTGTTCAGCTTCGAGCTGAATTAAATGGGTAAGCGTAACTAGCAGTTCGTGAAACTGTCTTGACCATTGTGTCGGCCAGCTTGTGGTGATGATGTCATCGAGTGGTGAGGACTTTCTGCCTTTAGGTTTTTTACGGCGATAACCTACCCAGGATTTGATTGTGGAGTTTCCACCCACTGTGTAGTTCCACACGGCTGGTGACACATTCGACCAGCTGCCCTTGCCTAGATAAATAGTTTGGGTTGTCTCGTCGTAGGTAACATCGTCCGGCATTCCAACACCAACGGCAGTGTCATAGGTTGGCAGCGGCAGCGTGCTTTCAACATCAAACAGACTCTTTGCGTTATTCGGTGCGTGCCCAGAGCGTGTCAAGTTGTTTGTGTGTGGGGCTGGGTTTATAGGTATTTGTCGAAGCGGTCGGGGTAGGCCACGGCCATTTGGTTGATGGCTTGTTTCCAGCCGGATACTCGGGCTCCTTCCATGAGTCTGCCGGCTGTTCTTGAGACTCGTTTACCTTGCTTTGCTCTCTTGGCGGCTCGCTTGTCTTCAATATTGCAGATCATCAACCACAGCGTCTTTAGGGCTGATTCATCGTTGGTGAACTGCACCCTGTTGCGAGTAGCTTTACGCAGCTCATTGTTAAAAGATTCAATGGAGTGAAGTGCCCCGAGTTTTGTTCCTAGGCATTTGCCTTGATTTCTATTATTTCTTGCGGCGGGTTCTGCTTCCAAAAATCGGTTTCCACTTCGACTGGGGTTCGGTATCCCAAGCTTTGGTG
>NZ_JAKRNF010000026.1:0-21812 GCF_022347225.1 Corynebacterium sp. ACRPQ | reverse complement strand
ATGCCTTTGGCGGTATTTCATGGTCGAAGCTGGAATATCCCTTTGGATAAGTGAAATAGTACTAATAACAGCACGCCAGACCAGCTAGCCGTACAACCTCACCAACACATCCTGTCGTTTAAGCCGCTTAGCCCGCCCACATGTTGTCAAGGCCACGTCCGGCAAATGCCGTGGTCAGCTTTTCATGCTGTGCAAGCTTTGCTAGGGTTGACAAAGTTATGGAGGTGCGCGTTAAGCGCCCTATTAGATTTAGTTCCCAAGGAGGGTTAGCTGTGAGCGATGAGCAGCAGCCGAAGAATTCGGGTGCATCGCGCCCGACCGGTAAGCGTCAGCTCTCTGGTGCGGCTACCACGTCCTCCGCGGACTACGCCGATAAGCACGTCGTCCGCGTCGAGGATAAGAACCACGATGACACCCCAGGTGGTGGCGTAGCCGCCTTCCCGGGCGAGGTAGCATCCGAGATGAAGAAGGTGGTGTGGCCTACCGCTAAGGAGATGCTGCAGTACACCCTCATTACCTTTGCGTTCCTTATCGTGCTGACCGTTTTGGTCTGGGGCGTTGACACCCTGGCTGGTCTCGGAGTTGAGCAGGTTCTCTCAGATTAGTAAGATAAGCGCATAATCTTTTATCCCGCTGTTTCCGCTTAAAGGAACGGCGGGATACTTTTTGCCCATACGCGGGCGGGTAGGCTGGTCCTACGCAACGCGCCGAGGAATTTTTTGGAGTAAGAATTATGAGCGACGAGAACAACGTCGAAACCGTAGGCACCTCCCTGGAAGAGGCAATGCAGTCCAACGTGCAGGAGCAGGCGGCAGAGCACGCTAGCTCCGTAGAAGAAGCACAGCAAGAGGACGCTACCCCAGCCGCTCCGGCAGCGGAAGAAGCTGAAGGAACGGCTGAGTCCACCGAGGCTGCAGGCGAGTCCGCCGAGTCCACCAACGCGGCGGAACCGGCAGCGACCGAAGCAGAGGCAGAGGGCACAGCCCCTGAGGCCAGCGAAGACGAGTCCGAGGATGCCGCCTACCGCAAGCGCCTGCGCGCCTTTACCCGCGAACTGAAGAAGCAGCCGGGCCAGTGGTACATCATTCAGTGCTACTCCGGCTACGAAAACAAGGTAAAGACCAACCTGGACATGCGTGCCCAGACCCTCGAGGTAGAAGATTCCATCTTCGAGGTCGTAGTTCCTATTGAGCAGGTCCTAGAGACCAAGGACGGCAAGAAGAAGATCGTGAAGCGCAAGCTGCTACCGGGCTACGTCCTGGTTCGCGCTGAGCTTAACGACGCCGCATGGTCCGTCATCCGCGAAACCCCAGGCGTGACCTCCTTCGTGGGCAACGAAGGCAACGCCACCCCGGTCAAGACCCGCGACGTGGCAAAGTTCCTCATGCCCAACGAGGCCCCGTCCACCAAGGGCGATGCTGCCCCGAACGAGGCAGAGGGCGAGCAGGTTGTGGCTATGCCGGAGAAGGAAGTGGCCAAGAAGTACGCGCACGATTTCGAGGTGGGCGAGGCCGTGACCATCCTGTCCGGCCCGCTGGCCGCCGTATCTGCGACCATTTCCGAGATCGACCCGGAGACCGGCAAGATGCAGGGCTTGGTATCCATCTTCGGCCGAGAGACCCCAGTGGAGCTGTCGCCGACCGAGATCGAGCGCATCTCCTAAAAAGTGATTTTGTGCAGGGCGCACGGTGTTCTAAACTGGAACGCCGTGCGCCTTTGGCGTGCGTATAAGAAAACGTTTCATCCTCCGGTGGCCCACTAAAGGTGAGCATCCGGACGGGATCCCGTTATTCATCGTGGCGGACATCCCGGTAACACAGGAAAGAGGTAATTCGATGGCTCCTAAGAAGAAGGTATCCGGCTTCATCAAGCTGCAGATCGAGGCAGGCGCCGCTAACCCGGCACCGCCAGTTGGCCCGGCACTGGGTGCCCACGGCGTCAACATCATGGAGTTCTGCAAGGCTTATAACGCCGCTACCGAGAACCAGCGTGGCAACGTGGTTCCGGTTGAGATCACCGTCTACGAGGACCGTTCCTTCGACTTCAAGCTGAAGACCCCGCCGGCAGCTAAGCTGCTGCTGAAGGCCGCTGGCATCAAGAAGGGCTCCGGCGTCCCACACACCGACAAGGTCGGCTCTGTGTCTTGGGATCAGTGCAAGGAAATCGCAGAGACCAAGTTTGCGGACCTGAACGCACGTGACATCGAGAACGGCGCTCGCATCATCGCCGGTACCGCCCGCTCCATGGGCATCACCGTTGATGGCGCACCGGAGAAGTAAAAACTTTATGTGGTAGGGCCAGCTACGGCCCGCCGAACACCACACCAATCCAGAAAAGGAATTGTTAAATGAGCACCAAGTCTAAGGCTTATAAGGCCGCTGCGGAACTGGTAGATAAGTCCCGCCTGTACCGTCCGATCGAGGCCACCAAGCTGGCCAAGGAGACCTCCTCCAAGAACTTCGACGCCACCGTTGACGTAGTCTTCCGCCTGGGCGTTGACCCGCGCAAGGCTGATCAGCTGGTTCGCGGCACCGTTTCCCTGCCTAACGGCACCGGTAAGGACGTTCGCGTTGCTGTCTTCGCTGAGGGCGAGAAGGCTACCGCCGCTCAGGAAGCTGGCGCTGACATCGTTGGCACCGCTGAACTGATCGAGCAGATCAACGAGGGCAACATCGATTTCGACGTTGCTATCGCTACCCCGGATCAGATGGCCAAGGTTGGCCGCGTTGCTCGCGTCCTGGGCCCGCGTGGTCTGATGCCAAACCCGAAGACCGGCACCGTTACCGCAGATGTTGCTAAGGCAATCTCTGAGGTTAAGGGCGGCAAGATCTCTTTCCGCGTTGATAAGGCTGCTAACCTGCACGCCATCATCGGCAAGGCATCCTTCGATGCTGAGAAGCTGGCTGAGAACTACGGCGCCCTCATGGACGAGATCCAGCGCCTGAAGCCTTCTTCCGCTAAGGGCATCTACATCAAGCGCGCTACCATCTCCACCACCTCCGGCCCGGGCATCCCGGTTGACGGTTCCGTGGTTAAGGGCTACACCGAGTAAATCGGTTTAGCGCACCGCGCTTAAAGCTAAAGGGCTTCGAGGAAATCCTCGAAGCCCTTTTCCTATGCTGTGAACCGTCGATAGTTATCTGGCGTCAATATCGTCTGGCGCCCAGTCGCCGCCGTCGGAGTAGACGTTGCGCGCCAAAGGAATTTGGTGCGAAGCAGACTCCAGGATGTGCATAAAATACCCGGCTGTATTCGGAATGGCGAGGGTATCTCCTACAGCAATGCCATCCGGGAAGTCCAGTTCGCGGCGCAGGATAACCTCGTCTTCAATGCAGTAGGCACCCACCACAAACCCGGTGCGTGGCTCGCGGGAGATTTCCTTTGCCGGGCCGGCCGTGGGTACCAGGAGGGGGTCGAGCAGGATGTCATCTGCGGCGGTCCGGCATTGGGTGCGATTCATCGCCACGCCGATAAGGGGCAGGCCATCAGAGCGTTCTTTGAGGAAGCTCACCTCGGCGAGGATGACTCCGCAGCCGTCGAGGAGGCTGCGGCCTGGCTCTAGATGCAGGGCGATGTCCCGCTCGCGCAGCGCTGTGCCAGCGGTGCCGTAGCCGGGGACCTCGCCAGAGAGGAGCTGGTCCAGCCACTGACCGCGCGTCGGCTCCTGCCAGAAGGGGTAAGTATTGGACAGCGGATCCGCTTTCCACGTGAACGGTTCACCGGTACCAGCGCGTTGGGAGGCGATGCGCTTAAGGTAATTCTCCCACTGCTCGCGGGATTCCAGGTAGCTCATGGGCACGCCGCCACCGATATCGATGAAACTAGCGGGCTGGCCCAATGTGCGGAGGTGCTCAACCAAGGCAATTGCCTCTGCCAGGGCGGTCCGACGGTCGGCTTCGCTATAGCCATGCAGGTGCACGTGGACGCCCACAGCACGAAGTTCCTTAGGCCACTCGGCTTGCCGCCATGCCGGCAGCCTCTCGCCAAAGCGGGTGGGAGGTAGGCAGTTCGGATCTGGAGCGAGGCGTGGTGCCACGCGAGCGGTAGTCTCTAAAGCCCGCGCGATGTCGGCGATGCGGCGGGATTCGGCGCGAGAATCACAAGAGATAGTAACTCCCCGCGAAACCGCCAGGCGGAGCAAGCCATCTGTTTTGATAGCGGCGCTAAGGATGATGCGCTCTGGGGCGACACCGCGGTCGAGCACTTGGCGGAGCTCGTTCTCGCTGGCTACATCCACTCCGAGCCCGGCATTGCGTGCAGCATCGACAAAACACAGAGCCTTATTGGCCTTGCGTGCGAAAAACACCTGAGTGCCCACGCCGTGGGAAGCGCCCGCGTCGAGCAGCTCCTGGGCATTGTGGCGCAGCGGAGCGGGATTCAACACGTTCACCGGAGAAGCGTAGCGTGAGGTTAATTCGCTGACGTGCTGCGGGTTTTCGACGAGCTCACGCATCCATCGTTCCCACCGGGCCCGCAAGGGGACGGTGCCGTGGACGGGTAGTGGTTCTACAGGGGTGGTGGTCATGGGTTTCCTACTTTCTCCGCCCAGCGGGGCATGTCATCGTGCACGGAACGGTTAAGGGAGTCATGGCCGGGCAGGGAGATCTCATTCATCCGGCCAATTTCCACCACGCCAGGAACGTCGTGGAAGGGGGAGGGGGTGGCTTGGGGAGCAACGGTGGCGTCAATAAGCAGGTCCACGCCGCCCTTTTCCTGCCAGGAATCTATCTGCCCCGGCGTGCCTAGGTAGTCGGTATTCACCACACCGGAGTGGATCAGCTCGAGCAGACGCCTAGCTGTGACCGGTGGCGGACCAAAAGCCACGCGCTCAAGGGTGCGTGAAAGCTCACGGAAGCCGGGCATAGGGCCATGCGCCTTGTGCCAATCGACGCATTCTTGGAATACGCCACGAAACGCGGCGCCCACGGCCGCGGCCGGGGTGAGTGGACCGGTACCTTCGGCCGCACGTAGGGAAGCCTCGAGCTCAGCGACGGCATCGCCAGTGAAATCCTGACCGTCGATAACGGCGGCGAGGTCCGCAGTTGAGAAGTCACCGAATTCGCCTGCAGCCCCGATGAGGATCTCACGCAGCTCCGAAGCGTTGTCGATATGCGCGCAAGCCTGCCGCCACCGCGGTGACACCTCCGGCAGCGGTGTCTGCGGGGAGGGCTTTACCTCCATGAAGCGCCCGCTGCGGCTAACCGGGTAGATGGTTTCGGCGGTATCGCCATACAGCAGGCACACATCGATGAAGCTCAAGGCGGCACCGCGTACGCCGATTTGCCGTGCGGAGCTCGGAAGATCGGCACCGAAGTAAAGACCGGTGACTGGTACGCACGAAGCCTCGTAGGTCAAAGAACCAGCGTGGATATGGTCGTGGCCGGTGCAGACCAGGACTTCGTCGAAGGGGGAGCCATCGACCATGAACCCTTCTCCGTCGGCGCTTACCGCGGTCACGCGGTGCGGCAGGTGCCGGATGCGAACGTGGGCCGGCGCGCGGTGCACTGCTGCGGACCAGGTATCGGCGAGGAATTGGCCCACCTGGGCCCGCGGCGGGAAGGCATCGGTGGTGTCTTCACCGCGGCGGGTGCGCCAAGCGTTGAAACTATCGTGGGCAGTGGTGACGATGGCGCAGTTGACGTTGAGGCGCCACTGCGGCGGCTGCTGCGGACGGTAGACGGCGCCCGCACCGGCGGGGTAGGGGTCAAAGACGGTGACATCGAGTGGAACGCGGGCGCGCTCGATAAGTTCCTCGACGGCCCAAAGTCCACGCGGTCCACCTCCAATGATGGCAATGCGGCGGGCAGAACGAGAAGAGGTCACTGCGCCGACCCCTCGATGCGCGCGGCAAGTTCAGCGGGCGAAATGTCAAAGTTTTCGCACACCCAGGAGTCGTTATAAATGGTGTCCAGGTAAGGCTGGCCGGCGTCGTGCAGCACGGCAACCACTTCGGCCCCTGCCGGTAGGGAGGGTGCGAGGCTCTGGAAGGCGGCGATGACGGCACCGCCGGAAGCGCCAGGCAGCAGGCCCTCTGCTTGGGCGAGTTGTCGGGCGGCAACGATGGCATCGAGATCTGGAACCCTCTCCACGGAAGAAGGCGAAAACTTGGTGGATAGCTCGGTCACGATACCTGCGCCGTAGCCGGGCAGCATGCGGGTGCCGCGCTCACCACCAAAAAGCACGGAGCCTTCCGCATCAACGCCGATTGTGTGGGTATCGGCGCCCAGCTCGGAGAGCTTGCGTACGCAGCCGCCAAGGGTTCCGGTGGTGCTCATAGCCACGAGTAGATGGCTAGGGGCCTGGCCGAGCTGGTCCACAATCTCAGTCATGGTGCCTTCCGCGTGGGCGTGGAAGGCGGCTTCATTGGAATACTGGTTGAGGTTGAAAGAATCGGGGATCTCTTCCAAAAGCTCGGCCACGCGGGTGCGGCGGGCGGTGAGCCAATCGCCGGTTTCTGGATCGGGGTGGTCGAGCAATTCCACGTGTGCGCCGTAGGCCCGCATGGTAGCCACCGTGGAGGCGTTGACCCGCGGATCCACCACGCAATGGAACTTCATGCCTTGTAGCGGGGCTTGGCGAGCTAGAGCCATGCCCAGGTTGCCGGAGGAAGATTCCACCAGCGTCGAACCAGGACGGATATCGCCGGCTGCAAGCGCCGCCTGGATCAGTGCTCGTGCCGTCCGGTCTTTTGCAGAACCGCCGAGGTTGAATTGTTCGAGTTTGAGATAGAGGTGGACATCCGGCCGGGGACTAATCGCCTCCACTCGCATGAGTGGGGTATTGCCAATGGGCGGGTGCGCTTGAGAATGAATCCTGGGGCTCATCATTGGCCCCATGGTAGACCTTTGCGTCCACCTTTTCCGCCGGCTTAATCCTTGATCTCCGCATAGGCATCGAGCGCGGCTTGGCGCGATTCCTTCAGGTCGACGATGGGTGGGGCAGACAGCGCGGGTGCCCAGCGGCGCACGTACTCGCCGTCGGGGTCGAAGCGTTTGGCCTGCGTTTCGGGGTTGAAGATGCGGAAGAAGGGCGCGGCGTCATCGCCGCAGCCGGCCACCCACTGCCAATTAAACGGGTTGGAGGCGGCATCGGCGTCCACCAAGGTGTCCCAGAACCATTCCTCGCCCAGGCGCCAGTGGATGCCCAGGTTCTTGGTGAGGAAGGAGCCCACCACCATGCGCACGCGGTTGTGCATGTACCCGGTGGCCCATAGCTCGCGCATTCCGGCGTCGACAAGCGGAATTCCGGTAGTGCCGGCCTGCCAGTCCTTGAGCCGCGGGTCATCCCAGGACCAGTCGAAGCGGTCGAATTTCTCCCGCACGTTCTCGGTGGCGAGATTGGGCAGGTGGTAGAGGCGGTGCCAGGCAAAGTCGCGCCACAGCAGCTCGGAGTGGAACTTGGCGGCTTCGGGCTCCTCGGCCGCCGCGAACCACACCTCGCGCGGGGAGACCTCGCCAAAGCGCAGGTGGGGCGATAGTAGGGAGGTGGCATTGAGCGCGGGGATATCGCGCTCCTCGGCATAGTTGGCCAGGTCCAGCTGGGCTAGTCGCTCGCGCGCGCCGGCCTCGCCGGGCGTCCAGTGCTCGGCCAGCGATGCCGCCCATGCCGGTTCGGCGGGCTGGGGCCAGGCAGATGCATTGCTTGCCGACGCCCCCATCTCCGGCACCCCCTCCGGTTCATCTCCCGCCACCTGGGAGGCGGCGGCCTTGGAGAAGGGAGTAAAGACCTTATAGGGCTGGCCCTGGCCATTGGTGACCTCCCAGGGCTCCACCAAGGTGAAGCCGGGCGAGGACGTCGCGGTGATGCCCTGGGAGGTTAGGGTTTCCTTGACGCTCGCATCGACCTCGCGCAAGGGGCCGTGGTAGCGGCGGGTCCACGTGACGGTGGTGGCGCCCAGTTCTGCGGCGAGGCGGGGGATTTCCTCGCGGGCATCGCCGGCGGCGCGAATGAGTTCTACGCCGTGGTCAGCAAGGTCGTGGGCGAGGGCATAGAGGGAGCGCTCGCGCCACCACGTGCTCGCGCCGCCCAGCGGGCGGGTGCCGGGATAGGCGGGCTCGTCGAGGACGACGGCGACCAAGGGGGCGTCGCCAAGCGAGGCGGCCTCGGCCGCGCGGGAAAGGGCCTGGTTATCGTGCAGACGCAGGTCATCGCGGAACCACATCAGGCTGGTCATAGCGGCCATGCTACGCGGCGGAAATCGCGATTTGGAGAAACCGCGGGTGGGGAGGTAGTGTTTTCCACGAAGTTTGAACGGCCACTTCACGGCCGAGTCAAAGTTCACCGAAGACCGTTGGTCATCCATTTGGATCGAAGGTTCTCCATCCTAGGAGGCGGCCCACGCAGGAGACACTTTGCGATTATTCGCGGCATTCTCTTATGTCGCGCGCCCTGTGCTCTTGCACGGGGCTTTTGTTGTTTCGGGCAACCGAAGCGAGGAAGGCCCCGGCGGAATAATAAAAGAGATGTTTTGGAAGGAGGCGAGAGACAATGGCAAACCCAAAGAACACTGCAGACCTGGCAGAGCTGAAGGAAAAGCTGGCTGGCGCTAACTCTGTTGTATTGACCGAGTACCGCGGCCTGACCGTATCCCAGCTGCAGGAGCTGCGTAACGATCTGGGCTTTGACGTTGAATACTCCGTCGCCAAGAACACCCTTTTCAAGATCGCTGCCAAGGAAGCTGGCATCGAAGGTCTTGATGATTTGCTGACTGGCCCGACCGCAATTGCGTTCATCAAGGGCGAGGCAGTGGATGCTGCGAAGGTCATCACCAAGTTCGCTGATGACAACAAGGCACTCATCATCAAGGGTGGCTACATGGACGGCAACGCACTGTCTGCCGACCAGGTTGAGGCCATCGCCAAGCTGGATAACCGCGAGACCACCCTCGCAAAGCTGGCTGGCGCTATGAAGGGTTCTATGGCGAAGGCAGCCGCTCTCTTCAACGCTCCTGCAACCAAGGCTGTACGCACCGTCGCAGCCCTGCAGGACAAGAAGGAAGCAGAAGCTTAAGTCGTCACAAAAGACGCACAATTACAACACCGTGTGCGCCGCATAAATCACGCGCAGCGCACACACAACACAGAAAGGACTTGCCATCATGGCTAAGCTCACCAAGGACGAGCTCATTGAAGCTTTCAAGGAAATGACCCTCATCGAACTGTCCGAGTTCGTTAAGGAATTTGAAGAGGTATTCGACGTTGAGGCTGCTGCTCCGGTTGCTGCTGTTGCAGCTGGCGCTCCGGCTGAGGGCGGCGCTGGTGCCGCTGAGGAGAAGACCGAGTTCGACGTCGTTCTGACCGACGCTGGCGCTAAGAAGATTGGCGTTATTAAGGCTGTCCGCGAGATCGTCTCCGGCCTGGGCCTGAAGGAAGCTAAGGAAATGGTCGAGGGTGCTCCTAAGGCTATCCTCGAGGGCGCTTCCAAGGACGACGCTGAGGCTGCTAAGACCAAGCTGGAAGAGGCTGGCGCTTCCGTCGAGCTCAAGTAATTTCACTGAGCTTTACGCTTTCAAACCCCCACTCTTACCGCCGCGCGCGGTGGGAGCTGGGGGTTTCCTCGTTTTATGCTCGCGGGCGCAATGCGGGTAGTACAGCAATGGCCAATAGTGTCAAAGTGTGACACTATGGCATTGTGGAGTTCAGGAGGGGTAGCTTAGAGCGCTTTCACACAGATGGTAAGGCGCCAAAGTACGTGCCCCCTGAACTGCGAAGGATACTGCGTCGCAAATTCATCATGATTGACCGAGCAGCCTCTCTTGCCGATTTGAGGATTCCACCAGCGAATCACTTAGAGAGGCTGAAAGGGCAGTGGGACGGATTTTATTCCATCCGTGTTAATGCGCAGTGGAGAGTAGTCTTCCGGTGGACAGGGAAAGGAGCTGTGGACGTTGACTTCATCGATTATCACAAATAAGGGGGAAGAGTCCTCGGATGTCGTCCCCGTTCCACACCCTGGAGAGGTTCTGCGCGAGGAATTTCTGGAGCCGCTCGGACTGACTCAATACCGCTTAGCCAAGGATATTTTTAGCTCCAAGTCCCAAATTTCCAAGCTGGTGCGTGGGCGCATTGGGATTAGTGCGGAAATGGCGCTCCGTCTTTCCGCTTATTTTGGCAATTCGGCAGAGTTTTGGCTGGGGCTGCAAGAAGAGTTTGATCTCTGGTGCGCGCGGCAGACCACGGATACTAGCAGCATCATCGCTTGGAATGCGCAGACGGCTTAAAACCAATCCGGTGTGGCGGGGCGGCCTGTAGAAACAGGGAATCGCCGCCACGGGTTGTAGAATTAGCCCCCATGCTGCCCAAGTCCCGCATTTTTTCCGTCCTGCTCCTAGGCCTCGGCGTCGCGCTTATCGCCGCCGGTATTGTGGCGCCGGCGTTTTTGGATTACTCCTCGCGGCTGCCGCTGAACCTGAAAAACAGTACGTGGACACTGCACGATGATTCTGCGGATTCGCAGCAGCTGTCCAAGGACGGCACCACGCCGTATTCGGGCCCCATGACCTACCAAATCAACATGGATATCCAGGAGCCCTCGGACGATGAGAAGGCCACCGTGCGCATCGGTGAGACCCGCATGCGTGGCGAGGGGGAGGGCCTCAATGACCTGAGCCAGGCCCAGGTGTGGACGTACCCCGTGGATCGCCTGAGCGGCGAGGCGGCGGGGGAGGCCACGTTGAGCCACACACTTGCGACCCCGTCCGACACGGTGACTGTGGACGGCTATTGGCTCAAGTTCCCAGCGGACGCGGAGAAGACTAACTACCCGGTCTTTGACCCGACGCTGCGCAAGGCCGTCGATGCGGTCTTTGAAGAAGAAACCACGATGGACGGCCGCACGGTCTACCGCTACCACCAAGAGATCGAGCCGACCAACGTCGCGCAGCTCTTTGCGGCCGATGGCAATACCACCAGCTTGCCCAAGGAAGGCGGCGGCGAGGAGCAGGGCTACCTGACCCACTCCGGCAGCCGTGACTTCTATGTGGACCAGCAAACCGGCCTCGTGGTGGGCATGGATATGGATATCGATGATTACTACGCGGACCGCGAGGGCGTGGGCCGTGAGCGCGCCTTCGTCTTTAATGGCTCTACCTCCGAAGAGGACCAGCAGGCGCTGCTCAAAGAGGCGGCAGAATTCCCGCGCGACCGCGTGGCGGAGATCGTGCGGTGGGGTGCCATCGGCCTCGGTGCACTTTTAGCCCTGCTCGGAATCATTGGCGCATTGGGCCTATTTGGCGGCAAGAATAAGCATGCCCGCTCGCGCCATAACCGCGGGCGCATCGGCGGGAGCGCGGTGCCGGCGAGCCGGTAAAAGCGCAGCTGGAAAACAAAATCGCCGCCGGGGTTGCGGTGTATTGAGATTTTAGTGGTAGGGTGCTCGGTGGTTGTCGCGCACAGTCGCGCGACGTGGACGCGTTAGCGCCGCGGCGAGCACGAGCTTGCCCCCCTAGCGCGGTAGCGACACGCCCCAAGAGTGGTGTGTCTTTACATGGCAGGTCTTTTCCTATAAGCTGTTTCGTTGCGCTGGAATCTGGATCTTCGGTGCACATTTAGCCTTTCAGGCCGGTGATGGCAAAACCGACTTGACAAGGTGATTTTGTGCATTCTGAACCCAGACACTCCACAGCAGACCGAATGCTAGAATTACCAGCGGTTTTGCGGCTCGTCGGCCAGGGCGAGCAGGCAATCCGCGTGAGGTGCTGGAAGGACCCATCTTGGCAGTCTCCCGCCAGACCAAGTCAGTGGCCAATATCCCCGGAGCCCCGAAGCGATACTCGTTTGCAAAAATCAGCGAGCCTATCGCCCTGCCGGGTCTCCTTGACGTACAACTTGATTCCTTTGATTGGCTCGTTGGCGCGCCGGAGTGGCGCGAGCGCGAGCAGGCTGAGCGCGGCGATGACGCCCGCGTGACGAGCGGCCTCGAGGACATCCTCGAAGAGCTCTCGCCGATTGAGGACTACTCGGGCAATATGTCCCTGTCCCTGTCGGAGCCGCGCTTTGAACCGGTGAAGAACACCGTGGATGAGTGCAAGGAAAAGGACATCAACTACTCCGCGCCGCTGTACGTGACCGCAGAGTTTATTAATAACGACACCCAAGAGATTAAGTCGCAGACCGTCTTCATCGGCGATTTCCCGATCATGACGGATATGGGCACGTTCATCGTGAACGGTACCGAGCGCGTCGTCGTCTCTCAGCTGGTGCGCTCCCCGGGCGTCTACTTCGATCGCTCGATCGATAAGTCCACTGAGCGCCCGCTGCATTCCGTGAAGGTTATTCCTTCCCGCGGTGCATGGTTGGAGTTCGACGTCGACAAGCGCGACACCGTCGGCGTGCGCATTGACCGCAAGCGCCGCCAGCCGGTAACCGTGCTGCTTAAGGCACTGGGCTGGAGCGAGGAGCAGATCAGGGAACGCTTCGGCTTCTCCGAGCTCATGATGTCCACCCTGGAGTCGGACGGTGTAGCGAACACCGATGAGGCACTGCTGGAGATTTACCGCAAGCAGCGCCCAGGCGAGCAGCCCACCCGCGAGCTGGCTCAGTCCTTGCTGGATAACTCCTTCTTCCGTGCAAAGCGTTACGACCTGGCTAAGGTCGGCCGCTACAAGGTCAACCGCAAGCTGGGGCTCGGCGGCGACCACGATGGTCTGATGACCCTGACCGAGGAAGACATTGCCGTCACCCTCGAGTACCTGGTCCGCCTGCACGTAGGCGAGCGCGAGATGAAGGCACCAAACGGTGAGATGATCTCCCTGCACACGGATGACATCGACCACTTTGGTAATCGCCGCCTGCGCACCGTCGGTGAGCTCATCCAGAACCAGGTCCGTGTGGGCCTGTCCCGCATGGAGCGCGTTGTGCGCGAGCGCATGACCACCCAGGATGCGGAGTCCATCACTCCGACCTCCCTGATTAACGTGCGCCCGGTCTCTGCTGCTATCCGCGAGTTTTTCGGTACCTCGCAGCTGTCCCAGTTCATGGACCACAACAACTCGCTGTCCGGCCTGACCCACAAGCGCCGCCTGTCCGCGCTGGGCCCAGGCGGCCTGTCTCGTGAGCGCGCTGGCATTGAGGTGCGAGACGTTCACGCTTCTCACTACGGCCGTATGTGCCCGATTGAGACCCCTGAGGGCCCGAACATTGGCCTCATTGGTGCGCTGGCGTCCTACGCCCGCGTGAATGCTTTCGGCTTCATTGAGACCCCGTACCGCAAGGTTGTGGACGGCAAGATCACCGACCAGGTGGAGTACCTCACCGCCGATGAAGAGGACCGCTTCGCTATTGCTCAGGCCGAGGTCGAGCAGGACGCAGAGGGCAACCTCACCGGCGAGCGTATTGAGGTCCGCCTGAAGGACGGCGACATCGGGCTTACCGACGCCGCCGGTGTGGACTACGTTGACGTCTCCCCGCGCCAGATGGTTTCCGTGGGTACCGCCATGATTCCGTTCTTGGAGCACGACGATGCTAACCGTGCCCTGATGGGTGCGAACATGCAGAAGCAGGCAGTGCCGCTGGTACGCTCCGAGGCCCCGCTGGTGGGTACCGGCATGGAGCAGCGCGCTGCGTACGACGCTGGCGACGTTGTCATCACCCCGAAGGCCGGTGTGGTCGAAAACGTCACCGCTGATGTCATCACCATCATGGATGATGAGGGCCAGCGCGATACCTACATCCTGCGTAAGTTCGAGCGCACCAACCAGGGCACCAACTACAACCAGACCCCGCTGGTTTCCATGGGCGAGCGCGTAGAGGCCGGCCAGGTTCTGGCCGATGGCCCGGGTACCCACAATGGTGAGATGTCCCTCGGCCGCAACCTGCTGGTTGCCTTCATGCCGTGGGAAGGCCATAACTACGAGGACGCCATCATCCTTAACCAGCGCATCGTGGAGGAGGACATCCTGACCTCCGTCCACATCGAAGAGCACGAGATTGATGCTCGCGATACCAAGCTGGGCGCCGAGGAAATCACCCGCGAGATCCCGAACGTCTCCGAGGACGTCCTGAGCGACCTGGACGAGCGCGGCATTATCCGCATCGGTGCCGACGTCCGCGCCGGTGACATCCTCGTGGGTAAGGTCACCCCGAAGGGTGAGACCGAGCTGACCCCGGAGGAGCGCCTGCTGCGCGCCATCTTCGGTGAGAAGGCCCGCGAGGTCCGCGATACCTCCATGAAGGTGCCGCACGGTGAGGTGGGCAAGGTCATCGGCGTTGCCCGCTTCTCCCGCGATGATGATGACGATCTGGCCCCTGGCGTCAACGAGATGATTCGCGTCTACGTGGCCCAGAAGCGCAAGATCCAGGACGGCGATAAGATGGCCGGCCGCCACGGCAACAAGGGCGTTGTGGGCAAGATTCTGCCGCCAGAGGATATGCCGTTCATGGAAGACGGCACCCCGGTAGACATCCTGCTGAACACCCACGGTGTGCCGCGTCGTATGAACATTGGCCAGGTCCTCGAGGTTCACTTGGGCTGGTTGGCACACGCCGGCTGGAAGGTCGACACCGAAGATCCGAAGAACGCCGAGCTGCTCAAGACCCTGCCGGAGGAGCTCTATGACGTTCCTGCGGATTCCTTGACCGCGACCCCAGTCTTCGACGGTGCTACCAACCACGAGATCGAGCGCCTGCTGGCTTCCTCCCGTCCTAACCGCGACGGCGATGTGCTGGTAGATGAGAACGGCAAGGCCACGCTTTTCGACGGCCGCTCGGGCGAACCGTACAAGTACCCAATTTCGGTTGGCTACATGTACATGCTCAAGCTGCACCACTTGGTCGATGAGAAGATTCACGCCCGTTCCACCGGTCCTTACTCCATGATCACCCAGCAGCCGCTGGGTGGTAAGGCCCAGTTCGGTGGCCAGCGCTTCGGCGAGATGGAGGTGTGGGCAATGCAGGCATACGGCGCTGCCTACACCCTGCAGGAGTTGCTGACCATCAAGTCCGATGACGTCGTCGGCCGCGTGAAGGTCTACGAAGCCATTGTTAAGGGCGACAATATTCCAGATCCGGGCATCCCTGAGTCCTTCAAGGTGTTGCTCAAGGAGCTGCAGTCCCTGTGCCTGAACGTGGAGGTTCTCTCCACCGACGGCACGCCGATGGAGCTGTCTGGCTCTGATGACGATGACATGGATAGCCCATCGCTTGGCATTAACCTGTCCCGCGATGAAGGTTCCTCCGCTGACATCGCCTAGTTAGTTTCTTGGTCCACCGCGGGGAAGTTCCCGCGGCTGGGCATAAACGTTTCATTCATAAAAAGCCATCAATTCCTCGACAACGAGGATGAAAGGGAGACATTACGTGTTTGACGTAAATCTCTTCGACGAGCTCCGCATCGGTCTGGCCACCGCAGACGATATTCGTCGCTGGTCCAAGGGCGAGGTCAAAAAGCCCGAGACCATTAACTACCGCACCCTGAAGCCGGAGAAGGACGGCCTCTTCTGCGAGCGCATCTTCGGCCCTACCCGTGACTGGGAGTGCGCTTGTGGCAAGTACAAGCGCGTCCGCTACAAGGGCATCATCTGTGAGCGCTGTGGCGTTGAGGTGACCAAGTCCAAGGTTCGCCGTGAGCGTATGGGCCACATTGAGCTGGCCGCTCCGGTAACCCACATCTGGTACTTCAAGGGCGTTCCTTCCCGCCTGGGCTACCTGCTGGACCTGGCTCCGAAGGATCTCGAGCGCATCATTTACTTCGCGGCCAACATCATCACCTCCGTGGATGAAGAGGCTCGCCACAACGACCAGTCCACCTTGGAAGCAGAGATGCTTCTGGAGAAGAAGGACGTTGAGGACGATACCGAGTCCGAGATCGCAGAGCGCGCCTCCAAGCTGGAGTCTGACCTGGCTGAGCTGGAAGCAGCCGGCGCCAAGGCAGATGCCCGCAAGAAGGTGCAGAACGCTGCCGATAAGGAGATGCAGCACATTCGCGAGCGCGGCGAGCGCGAGATCGCCCGCCTGGATGAAATCTGGAATACCTTCATCAAGCTGGCTCCAAAGCAGATGATCATCGATGAGACCATCTACGAAGAGCTGGTTGACCGCTACGAGGATTACTTCACCGGCGGCATGGGTGCAGAAGCCATCCAGACCTTGGTCCGCAACTTCGACCTCGAGGCTGAGGCCGAGGAACTGCGCGAGATCATCAACAACGGCAAGGGCCAGAAGAAGATGCGTGCCCTGAAGCGCCTGAAGGTCGTTGCTGCCTTCCTACGCTCCGGCAACGATCCGGCTGGCATGGTGCTGGATGCTGTCCCGGTTATTCCACCAGAGCTGCGCCCGATGGTGCAGCTGGACGGTGGCCGCTTCGCTACCTCCGACCTGAACGACCTCTACCGCCGCGTGATCAACCGCAATAACCGTTTGAAGCGCATGATCGACCTGGGTGCTCCAGAGATCATCGTGAACAACGAGAAGCGCATGCTGCAGGAGTCTGTGGACGCGCTCTTCGATAACGGCCGCCGCGGCCGCCCGGTTACCGGTCCGGGCAACCGTCCGCTGAAGTCCCTGTCTGACTTGCTCAAGGGCAAGCAGGGCCGCTTCCGCCAGAACCTGCTGGGTAAGCGCGTGGACTACTCCGGCCGTTCCGTTATTATCGTTGGTCCGCAGCTGAAGCTGCACGAGTGCGGTCTGCCGAAGCTCATGGCGCTCGAGCTATTCAAGCCGTTCGTCATGAAGCGCTTGGTAGAAAACGACTACGCCCAGAACATCAAGTCCGCCAAGCGCATGGTTGAGCGCCAGCGCCCAGAGGTGTGGGACGTTCTGGAGCAGGCCATTTCCGAGCACCCAGTGATGCTCAACCGCGCTCCTACGCTGCACCGCCTGGGTATTCAGGCCTTCGAGCCGAAGCTGGTTGAGGGTAAGGCTATTCAGCTGCACCCGCTGGCTTGTGAGGCGTTCAACGCCGACTTCGACGGTGACCAGATGGCAGTCCACCTGCCACTATCCGCTGAGGCACAGGCTGAGGCCCGCGTCCTGATGTTGGCTTCCAATAACATTCTGTCCCCAGCATCCGGTAAGCCACTGGCCATGCCGCGTCTGGATATGGTTACCGGCCTGTACTACCTGACCATGGACAAGGCCGAGGACGAGATCGGTGGCAACGGCCGCTTCCGCGAGGCAGAAGAGGATAAGCCAGCAACCGGCGTTTACTCCTCCTACGCCGAGGCCCTCATGGCCTATGACCGCGGCACCGTTGGCCTGCAGGCTCCGATCAAGGTCCGCATCGATCACCTTCGCCCGCCGCAGGAGATCGAGGAGGAGCAGTTCCCAGATGGCTGGTCCAAGGGCCAGGCATGGATGGGCTACACCACCATCGGCCGCGTCATGTTCAACGAGCTGCTGCCATGGAACTACCCGTACCTCGAGGGCATCATGGTCCGTAAGGGCGGCGGTTCCGGCAATAAGGTCCTCATCGGTGACGTGGTCAATGACTTGGCCAATAAGTACCCGATGATCACCGTGGCTCAGGTGCTGGACAACATGAAGGACGCCGGCTTCTACTGGGCAACCCGTTCCGGCGTGACCATCACCATGTCTGACGTTCTGGTTCTGCCGAATAAGACCGAGATCCTCGAGTCTTATGAGAAGGAAGCAGAGCGCATCGAGCGCAAGTACTGGGAGCAGGGCGCCCTGACCGAGCGCGAGCGCTACGACCGCCTGGTTGAGCTGTGGAAGGACGCTACCGATACCGTCGGTGAGGCCGTCGAGAATATGTACCCGGACCACAATCCGATTCCGATGATTGTGAAGTCCGGTGCGGCCGGTAACATGCGTCAGATCTGGACGCTGGCCGGTATGAAGGGCATGGTTGTGAACTCGCACGGTGATTACATCACCCGTCCGATTAAGACCTCCTTCCGCGAAGGTCTGTCCGTGCTGGAGTACTTTAACAACTCCCACGGCTCCCGTAAGGGTCTGGCCGATACCGCACTGCGTACCGCTGACTCCGGCTACCTCACCCGTCGTCTGGTGGACGTGGCCCAGGATGTCATCGTCCGTGAAGAGGACTGTGGCACCCGCCTAGGCGTCCAGGTGCCAATCGGCGAGGAGTCCGGGGACAAGGTTGTTCTCTCCGAGCTGTGGGAGACCTCTGCATCGGGCCGCGTTCTTGCGACCGATGTCAAGGGCGAAGACGGCGAGGTTGTGGCCGAGGCCGGCTCTGACCTCACCGAGGAGCTCACCCAGAAGCTGCTTGACGCTAAGGTCACCGATGTCAAGGTTCGCTCCGTGCTGACCTGCCAGACCCCGGCCGGCGTATGTGCCAAGTGCTACGGCAAGTCCATGGCTTCCGGCCAGCTCGTCGATATCGGCGAGGCCGTCGGCATTGTGGCTGCGCAGTCCATTGGTGAGCCGGGTACCCAGCTGACCATGCGTACGTTCCACCAGGGTGGTGTCGGTGGCGATATTACCGGCGGTCTGCCGCGTGTTCAGGAGCTCTTCGAGGCCCGTAACCCGAAGAACCGCGCTCCTATCGCCTCCGTTGACGGCACCGTCTCCCTGTCCGATGAGGGCAACTTCTGGACCCTGACCATCACCCCGGATGACGGTTCTGATGACGTGGTCTATGAGAAGCTCTCCAAGCGTCAGGGCCTGGCTCAGGTTCGTCGCCCGATGGAGTCCAACCCGGACGCCATGATCGAGCGTTCCCTCAAGGACGGCGACCACGTTGAGACCGGTGACCGCCTCATGCGTGGTGCGGCTGACCCGCACGACGTGCTCGAGGTCCTCGGCCGCCGCGGCGTGGAGCAGCACCTCATTAATGAGGTTCAGGCTGTGTACCGTACCCAGGGTGTGTCTATTCACGATAAGCACATCGAGATCATCATCCGCCAGATGCTGCGCCGCGGCACCGTCATCGATGCGGGTACCACGGACTTGCTGCCGGGTAACCTCATCGACCTCTCTGAGGCTAAGCAGCTCAACGCTGCCCAGGTCGCAGAGGGCGGCGAGCCAGCTCAGCTGCGCTCGGAGATCATGGGTATTACCAAGGCTTCCTTGGCTACCGAGTCCTGGCTGTCTGCTGCATCGTTCCAGGAGACCACTCGCGTGCTTACCGACGCCGCTATTAACAAGCGCTCCGATAAGCTCATCGGCCTCAAGGAGAACGTCATCATCGGTAAGCTCATCCCGGCTGGTACCGGTATCTCCCGCTACCGCAATATCTCCGTCAAGCCGACCGAGGCTGCACGCAACGCTGCATACTCGATCCCAACTTACGGCGATTCCATTTACGGCGATGACGGCTTCGGTGAATTCACCGGCGCTTCCGTCCCGCTGGATGAGGACTTCACCTTCTAGGTAGAAGCGAGGTAGCAACGCCGTAAATGCTGCACGAAAAGAAGCGTGTCTGGATTCCCAGGCACGCTTTTTTCATGCGAAAAATGCGGACAGCTTAGAGAAGGCGTGCTGATCTCCGAAAGGGATATTTAGCTGATTTATCACGTATTTAAGTGACGCGAACAATCCGAAGGGCCACTGACTGGGCAGATCTTCCGCACCTGGGATATGTGTACAATGTTAACCATTGATAATAATTAAGTTAAATGCGTGTATCGGTTGTGAGGGCCGGCTGAGTTCAATAACGTTGCAGACTGAGGACAGTCAGAACTCAGCTAAAAATTAGATGTTCGTACGCCCAGACCAAGAGTGGAGGGCATGCTCCTGTTCTCTGGTGTTCCCTAATTTTTATACGGAAGGACTTTTCATGAAAATGAAGAGTATTAACGGCGTAACTCGCCGTCGCGGCACTACTATCGCTGCCGCTGCTCTCTCTGTAGCTCTCGTAGCTCCGTTCGTTCATCCAGTTGTAAATCCCGCTTCCTCGCCAGTTGCTGCTGCTCAGGATGCAGCATCTGCGCAGGATCGCAGCGTTGATTCGCGAGGCACTTCGGAAGCGACTGCTATCCGAGCAGACGGTACTTGGGGTCAGAAGAAGGGCTACCAAGGTACGGTCTACTTGGATCGTGATAAAACGCCAGATGACCAGGATGATGCTGACGAGGCTATGCCTGGTGTAAAGGTCTTCTTGCAGTATGTTAACGGTAAGGGGCAGGTTTCTCCTATTTACTACACCACCTCGGATTCCGAGGGTAAATTCGTCTTCGACTTGTCCAAAGCGCCGAAGGATGGTCTGGGCAATCCGGTCGAATTCAAGTTGTCAGGCGATGAGAAGTTCCAGGTTCGCACGTGGGCTGAGAACCCGGACCCTGCAAAATACACGTTAGCGGCCGGTGGCGACATGTACAGCGGTCGCTTCCATAACCGACTGACCCGTAAATGGGAGGCCTGGGATTTTACGGCCGGCATTAACCGAATTGTCGGTTCTAAGGTTGTATTCCAGGAACGTCCGAACGTAGATGGCTGGCTTGCAAAGCCTGAAGCTGAGTGGACCGAGGCGCCGAGTGCTGATAAGAAGTGGCCAGAGGGTGGTATTTATGGTACCGCACGGGGCAAGGTTTGGTGGGAAAACAATGAGGACGAGGGCACACTTTCCAACCAATACTTTAAGGATTCTTCAGATCGTGCCGCTACTGATGTTAAGGTCGTAGGCTCCTATGTGAACGATGAAGTAGCACGTGAGTTTGACGCTTGGAAGGCCGCAAACAAGAACTACAGCCGCGAACAGTTCCGTGTTGCCCAGAAGGAAATCGTTGACAAATATCAGGCTGAGCACGGCAAAGGCTCCCATATCGCAGAGTCTCGCGTAGCTTATGTAAAGGATGATGGTTCCTTCTACCTCCCCTTTGCCGGCTTGTATGGTGTTGACCGCAACAAAAAGGGCAACAAAACCACGGACGAAGAATGGGGCACGCTCGTCTCCGCAAAGGATGAAAAGCATGACAGTCTAATGCAGTGGAACGGCACTCTGGGCCAGCGTCACCGCCACATCAACAAGGACTACATGTACCTGTATCCGGTAGTCGGTGATAACCGTGACCTATGGATGGGTAATTACCAGGACAATATGTTCCAGCCCGCCGATGGTGGAGGCCTAGGTGAGTCGTTGGAGTCAGATAATATTTCTCAACAGTACTTCGCGTTGTTGACTCCGCGCCCGATTCACGACGTATTCAATTACGACAACACTTCTTCTATCGCAGCTCCTGGAGATACCGCAAAATCGAAGACCACCGGCTTGGTCCCCAACCAGAAGTACGCTATTAAGTGGGTTGCGGACGGTAAATCCACTGGTGAAGTTTGTACTGTCACTGCTAACGAACTAGGTGAGTTGGAATCCTGTGACTTCACAGTCCCGAAGAACCTATCCAAGGCGACTGTATACTCTTCTCAGGTATTCGCCGCTGATGCTTCGGGTAAGCCAACTGGCACGCTCCTCCTGGCGGATTCATTCCTGGCAGACCCGACCTTCGTTCGTTATGACGACACGACGGGTACTGCCAAGGAAAAGGATCTTGAAGCGACGCCTTCTTTTGACAACCCGAATACTGACACTGTCGAAAAAAAGCCGGAAGGTGCAACTTTTGAGTTCGCGGATCCCGCTGCTGCTGAGAAATTGGGGCTGAGTATTGATCCTAAGACCGGCGCAGTTAAATGGCCTGCGGATAAACAGGTTGAAGGCGAAAACGAGGTGCTCGTAAAGGTTACATGGACCCCTGCTGAGGGTGCTGACCCAGTATCGCGAGAAGTTCCTGTGAAGTTTAACCTAGATGCACCCGCTTCGAAGGATAATGAGTCTTTCGAGCCTGAGTATGGGGATGGTTCTGGTAAGCCGGGTGAGGATGTGACGGTTCCGGCTCCGACCATTAAGGACGAGGACGGTAATGACACCGAGGTGCCGGAGGATACTAAGTTCACTCCTGG
>NZ_JAKRNF010000025.1:0-25835 GCF_022347225.1 Corynebacterium sp. ACRPQ | reverse complement strand
CCTGGTGAGAACCCTGGTGAGAATCCGGGTGATGAGCCTGGTGAGAACCCGGGTGAGAATCCGGGTGATGAGCCTGGTGAGAACCCGGGTGAGAATCCGGGTGATGAGCCTGGTGAGAACCCTGGTGAGAACCCTGGTGAGAACCCTGGTGAGAACCCTGGTGAGAATCCGGGTGATGAGCCGTGGATTACCACCAACGCTGACTTCGAGAAGGGTTCCCACGCAGTTGTTGCTGGTGCCAAGATTGTTGACGAGGTTTCCTACGAGGGTCTGGTTCCGGGTAAGGAATACACCCTGAAGGCTGAGCTCATTAACAAGAAGGACGGCAAGTCTGTTCTGGGTACCGGTGAAGCTACCTTCACCCCGAAGAAGTCCAAGGGCATGGAGCCTGTCACCATCACCGTTAACGATGATGTGAAGGAGCCTGTCCAGGCTGCGGTTGCGTTTGAGGAACTGACCTCCACTGAGGTCAACGACAAGGGTGAGGACACCCCGGACGTAACTCCGGAGAAGCCGAACCACATTGCTGAGCACAAGGACATCAACGATGAGGATCAGACCGTAATCTCCCACGAGGTTCACGATCAGGACACCCCAGGCGGTTCTTCGGATGGTTCCTCTAACGGTTCTTCCCATGGTTCCTCCAAGGGCAAGACTCCGTGGTGGCTCATCCTGATTCCGGGTATCGGCCTGGGCAAGATCATCAAGGATCACCACGACCACAATGACCACGGCAGCCACAACGGTGGCCACGGTGACAACACCGGTAACCACGATGGTGGCAACGGTAAGCACACCGACGGCCACAATGGCGGCAATGGTCACGAGGACAAGGGTCAGGATGCTCCTCAGGGCGGCAACTCTGACAATGGCCACGGCCGCAGCGTCGAGGTTCAGGGTCAGCAGCCTGAAGAGACTGGCAACGCACTGCCATCCAACGCCGAGCGCGTTGAGATTAAGTCCGTACCGTCCGGCGCAACCGAGCTTGAGCCGGGTATGCAGGATTACATCAAGTAGTCCATAAGCATCGGTGAGGCGGCCCGCGGGTCGCCCCACCGGGGTTGAGACTTAAACACCAAAAATCCCCTCCAGGGTGTGACTGCACACGCTGGAGGGGATTTGCATATAACCTGCACAAGGTAGACAAATCGAGGAAGTAGAGGAAGCTAGCTATGGGAAAGCACGCGCAACCACAGCAGCCGGAAGACAATGGAATGTCGAAGTATCCGGCGAGTGGGGAAGAAGGGGGCGTCGGCAAGCGGGGCATGGGCCGTGGCAAGCTGATCGCTATTATCGCGGCCATCATTGTGGTGGCATTGGTCTTGTTGCAGGTAGTGCTGTACCTGGCGCGCGATGATGAGGATGAGGCTGGTTCGGCGCCGGAGACGGTAGCCAGCGAGAGCGCCTCGGAGGAATCCGGGCCGAAGTCCGATGCCTTCGTGGATGATTCGGGCCAGCAGGAGCACGAGTATGAGGCCGCGCCTGGTGAGTTCAAGGGCTTTGAGGGCATGTCCGTGGGTATCGATGGCGAATATGCGGCCGTAGACCCCGTACAGGTCACGGACCAGGGCGTGCTGCTTCCGCCACACGACGTCACCCGCGTGGGCTGGTACTCCGCCTCCGCTGTGCCGGGTGAGCCGGGCAATGTGGGCTCGAGTGTGATTACCGGCCACATTAACTACCAGGGCCAGGGAACCGGTTATGCGGAGAAGTTCACCAAGCTGAAGAAGGGCCAGGAATTTACCGTGGTCATCGACGGCCAGGAGCGCACCTTCCGCGTAACTGAGGCGCCGTACCGCCTGCCTAAGGGCTCCGGATTCCCGGATGTGGTTAACGATAAGGAAGGCGAGAACCGTCTGGTTCTCATTACCTGTGGCGGCCAGTTCGTTGGTGGCGCACTGGGTTATGAGGACAACATCATTACCGTGGCGGAGCCGGTAGGCGAGCCAGAGCAGCCCGCCGAGCAGCCGGCAGGGGAGGCTCCGGCCGAAGCCTCAGCCGAGGCACCGGCTGAGGCACCTGCAGCCTAGGCTGAACCTTTTAAGGCGCCCTGTGGAATTGCCCACAGGGCGCCTTCGCCTATCCGGCTCACCTGGCATGTAGGTGGTGGGGTTGGGACCTAAATATGAAATAATTTAAGGCAGTAAACGCCGCTGCCTGCGGCTTAGAAGGAGCATTTTCATGGATAATCCAGGCGAGATCGCCGGTTATATTGGCACGCCGCTGACCAGCAATGCCACCAAGGTATTGCTGCTGGGCTCGGGCGAGCTGGGCAAGCAGCTGGCCATGTCCTTCCAGGACCTGGGCTTGGAGGTCCACGCGGTGGACTCGTATGCGGGCGCGCCGGCGCACCAGGTGGCGCAGTATAGCTACGTCGCCGATATCAAGGACGCCGGGCGCATCCTGCAGCTGGCACAGGAGATTCAGCCGCACTTTGTGGTTCCAGAGGTAGAAACCGTTGCGGTAGAAGCGCTGGAGGAGATGGAGGCGCATAGCGACGCCATCGTGGTCCCCTCCGCCCGCGCCTGCGCCATGACGCAGGACCGCCAGTGCGTGCGCGAGGTGGCGGAGAATATCGGGCTGCCGGTTTCCGCGTATCGCTTTGCTAGCTCCGTGGAGGAGCTCGAGGAAGCGGTGGGGGAGCTGGGCTTTCCGTGCATTATTAAGCCGGATGTGTCCACCTCCGGCAAGGGCCACATGATTGCTCGCGATGAGGAGGATGTGCGCACCGCGTGGGAGACCGTGCGGCGCGTGTCCTCGGATTCGCAACGCGTGGTGGCCGAGCGCTTCGTGGACTTTGACCTTGAGGTCACCCTGCTGGCTATTCGTTCCATTGATCCGGCCACGGGCAAGTTGGCTACGTGGTTTAGCGAGCCCATCGGTCACCGCCATGAGCGCGGCGACCTCGTGGAGGAGTGGCAGCCCACCGGCATGAGCGAAATCGCGCTGGAAAACGCACGCTCGGTGGCCGCGCGCATCTCTAATGAGTTGGGCGGGCGCGGCGTGTACTGCGTGGAGCTCTTCGTTTCGGGCGATGATGTGTACTTTTCCTCCGTGTCCCCGCGGCCCTCGGATACGGCGATGCTGACCTGCTATACCCAGCGTTTTTCCGCCTTTGACCTGCATGCGCGCGCGATTTTGGGCTACCCCATCGACGCCACCCTGGTCACCCCTGGCGCCAGCGTGGTCATCCACGCGGACGAGGAGTTAAATGAGGTGGCCTATACCGGCATCGCCGCGGCCCTCAACTACGCGGAAACGGATGTAAAACTCTTTGGCAAGCCCGGGGCCTACAAGGGCCGTCGCATGGGCTTGGTGTCTGCCACCGCGGAAAGCGCGGAAGAGGCGCGCGACCGCGCAGCACTAGCGGCGCACAAGATCGAGGTGACCTCCACGCCGGGCCTTTTGGCCCAGGGCGGTGCGCGCGGCATCGAGCCGGAGGCGGACAATGTCCCCGATATCGAGGTCGTGGAGTACGAGGGCGGCGTGGAGCTCGACCCGAAGCTCGCCTCCGGCGTGGACGACGCCGACTAGGGAGCGGGGCGCAGCATCGGCTGGTGGGGGACTCCCTCGTCGTCGAATAGCTCGCCTACCGGAGTAAAACCAAAGCCGGCGTAATAATCCACGAGGCCGGCCTGCGCCTCCAGGTAGAGCGGCTGGCCTGGGTGCATGCGCTCGCCTAGGTCGACGGCCGCCTGGAAGAGTTCCCGGCCGAGGCCCGTGCCGCGCGCGGCGGGCGCGAGTGCGAAGCGGCCGATTTGGGCGCCGGCGGCGTCGGCAAGCGCGGCGTCAGTGGGCGCGGCCGGAAAGACGCGGGCCGTGCCAAGCAGCTCGTGGGTGTCTGCGTCCCAGGCCAGCAGGTGCACGGTCTGGGGATCGGCGTCGGTGGCGTCAATCTCGGCGTATGGGCAGCGCTGCTCGTGCACAAAGACGTCCACCCGCAGCTTGTAGAGCTGGTGGACGTCCAAGGCCGCCAGCTGCCCCAGGGGCGCGGCGGAAATGATATGCGGCACGGATTAGGCCTGCGGGCCGGCGTGCTTGACCATCTCGTCCCACTCGACGATCTTGATGCGCTCGCGGCCGTGCGGCTCGCCAGCGGCGCGCTCGGCAGCATCCAGGCGGTGCCAGCCTTCCCAGGTGGTCACGGCGATATCGCGGGAAGCCAGGAAGTCCAGGATGTCCTGCGGATCGCGCTTGGTGGCAGGCTCCAAGTCACCAGCCTTGTAATCGGCGATGAGCATGGTGGTGGTGTCCTTGGCATCCGACTTGGTATTGCCAATCAGGCCGACCGGTCCGCGCTTAATCCAGCCAGTGGTGTAAAGGCCCGGGATCTTCTCGCCGTCGACATTGGCTAGCACATGGCCGCCGTCGTTGGGCATCGTGGCCTGAGTCTCGTCGAAAGGCACGCCGTCGACGGACTGCGGGTGGTAGCCTACCGCGCGGTAGACGGCCTGGACCGGCCACTCGGTGTACTTGCCGGTACCGGTTACGGTGCCATCACCATTGAGCTCAGTGCGCTCGGTCTTGAGGGCGGTAACGTGCCCGTCCTCACCCAGCACCTCTACCGGGGACTCAAAGAAGTGGATGTAGAGCTTGTGCGGGGCATCGCCCGGCTCGCGCATGGCGTAGGACTCCAGGGTCTGGCACACCAGATCGGTGGACTTGGCGGCGCGGCGGGCCTCCACAGATGCCTCGTCGTACTCGATGTCCTCAGGATTGACGATAACCTCGATGGTCGGGGACTCGTCCAGCTCCTTGAGCTCCTTCGGCGTGTATTTGGCCTGCGCTGGGCCGCGACGGCCAAATACGTGGACCTCCTTGGCCCGGTTCTTCTTTAGCGCTGCGTAGACGTTGTCCGGGATCTCAGTAACCAGCAGCTCATCTGCGGTCTTGGCCAAGATGCGGGAGACGTCGAGGGAGACATTGCCCACACCAACCACGGCGACGGACTCTGCGGAGAGATCCCAATCGCGTTCGAAGTTGGGGTTGCCGTCATAAAAGCCCACGAATTCGCCGGCGCCATGGTTGCCCTTGAGATCCTCGCCCGGGATGCCCATGCGCTTATCGGCGGTGGCGCCGGTGGCGAAGATGATGGCGTCATAATACTCGCGCATCTCCTCGACGGTGATGTCCTTGCCCACCTCGATATTGCCTAGGAAGCGGATCTCTTCCTTTTCCATAACGTTGTGCAGGGACTGCACGATGCCCTTAATACGCGGGTGATCCGGTGCCACGCCGTAGCGGATCAAACCGAACGGCGTCGGCATCT
This sequence comes from Corynebacterium sp. ACRPQ, assembly GCF_022347225.1. Taxonomy (NCBI): domain Bacteria; kingdom Bacillati; phylum Actinomycetota; class Actinomycetes; order Mycobacteriales; family Corynebacteriaceae; genus Corynebacterium; species Corynebacterium sp. ACRPQ. The sequence goes on along the minus strand of NZ_JAKRNF010000025.1, from coordinate 20,566 downwards.
TTTCAAAAAGATCGATCTGCACATCGAGGTCGGATTTCACTAGAAGGTCAGAGGCGTAAATGCCTGCCGGGCCGGAGCCGACCACGGCGACGCGCACTGGGGTAGTCATGTGCTTAGGGAGTCCTTTCTTTCGTTGTGCTGCATATTCTACGCGGTCACTATGCGATAAAAACCACAGCGTTACTAACCCCAGTTTAGGGAGGTCACGATGGGGCATAGGAGGGGGTAAATCGCGTACAGTGGAATAGTCACCGCGTGTTAATAACTGTGATGGCTGACATGAAGTTATGACACGCGTTAATTGTGTTCAAGTGACCGTGACTGAAAGGTAAATTGCATGTCTGCATCCCATTCCGCAGTTATTAGCGCTATCGGCCGTGGCTTCGATGGCCTCGACGTGCCCGCCTTGGCTAAAGACCTAGGCGCGGAGCTCATCCGCCTCGAAGACTTCGATGCCACCGTCGCCGCCGTACTTGCTGAGGCTCCCGCCGCTGAGAACATCGTGGCGCAGGGCACCGGCGATATCGCCTTCGATGCTGAGGTAGCTGCCGCCCTTGGCCTGCCGCTGGCCATCATTTCCGGCGCCCCGCAGCGCACCGGCGAGCTTGCCCAGCACAATGCGGAATCCCTGGGGGCTACCGTCGCTGGCATCTTCACCGATCTGGAAGCGGTTCCGGGCGCACTTGCTGCGCTTGGCGACGTCTCCCCGGTCATGTCCGCAGACCTCTTCCAGAAGCAGCTCATTGACCAGGCCCGCGCCGCCGGTTCGCACATCGTTCTGCCAGAGGGTGACGATGACCGCATCCTCGAGGCCGCCCACGTGGTGCTGCGCGATAAGGTTGCCAAGCTGACCATCCTGGGCGACGAGGCTGATATCAAGGCCCGTGCCGAAGAGCTCAAGCTCGACCTGGCTGGTGCCGAGATCATCAACCACCTCGAGTCCCCGTTGGCAGAGGAATTCGCCGCCGACTTTGCCGAGCTGCGCAAGAAGAAGGGCGTCACCCTCGAGCAGGCTCGCGAGACGATGAAGGACATCTCCTACTTCGCCACCATGATGGTGCACAAGGGCTTGGCCGATGGCATGGTCTCCGGTGCTGCTCACACCACCGCCCACACCATCAAGCCTTCCTTTCAGATCATTAAGACCAAGCCGAACGCTTCCGTGGTCTCCTCCATCTTCCTGATGGTCATGCGTGGCCGCCTGTGGGCCTTCGGTGACTGCGCCGTCAACCCGAACCCTACTGCCGAGCAGCTGGGCGAGATCGCCATCGTTTCCGCACAGACCGCCTCCCAGTTCGGCATCGACCCACGCGTGGCCATGCTGTCCTACTCCTCCGGCACTTCCGGTTCCGGACCGGACGTTGACCGTGCAGTGGCCGCCGTCGAAGCCGCCAAGAAGCTGGATTCTTCCGTCAAGGTGGATGGTCCGCTGCAGTTCGACGCCGCCTGCGACCCAGGCGTTGCGGCTAAGAAGATGCCGAATTCTGACGTTGCCGGTCAGGCCAACGTCTTCGTCTTCCCGGACTTGGAGGCCGGCAATATCGGCTACAAGACGGCACAGCGCACCGGCGGCGCGCTCGCCGTGGGCCCGATCCTGCAGGGCCTGAACAAGCCGGTAAACGACCTGTCGCGTGGCGCGACCGTTCCGGACATCATCAACACCGTTGCAATCACCGCTATTCAGGCTGGAGAGAAATAAATGTCATACGTTCTGGTCCTTAACTCAGGTTCTTCCTCCGTTAAATTCCAGCTGGTCGATCCCGAGTCCAGCGCCACGGATACGCCGCTGGTCTCTGGCCTGGTCGAGCAGGTTGGCGAGCCCCTCGGCGCCGTCACCGTCAAGACCGGTGGCGAGAAGTACAAGGAAGAGCTGGAGATCCCTACTCACTCCTTCGGCCTTGAGCGCGCTTTTGCCATCATGAGCGAGCACAACGTTGGCCCAACCGACGTGGATGTCATCGCCGTTGGTCACCGTGTTGTTCACGGCGGCCGCCTCTTCTCCGAGCCACAGCTCATCGTGGACCAGATTGAGTCCATGATTGAAGACCTCATCCCGCTGGCTCCGCTGCACAACCCGGCCAACCTGGACGGCATCCGCGTGGCCCGCAAGATGCTGCCGGATATCCCGCACGTTGCCGTCTTCGATACCGCCTTCTTCAATACCCTGCCGCCGGCTGCTGCGCTGTATGCCATCAACAATGAGGTGGCATCCAAGTACGATATCCGTCGCTACGGCTTCCACGGCACCTCTCACGAGTTCGTCTCCCAGCAGGTGCCGGCCCTTTTGGGCCGCGACCCGATGCATACCCACCAGATCACCCTCCACCTGGGCAACGGTGCTTCTGCTGCGGCTATCCGCAATGGCCGCGCCATCGATACCTCGATGGGCCTGACCCCGCTGGCTGGTCTGGCTATGGGTACCCGTTCCGGTGACATTGACCCGGGCATCATCTTCCACCTCGTCCGTCAGGCGGGCATGAGCGTGGATGAGATTGATAATCTGCTCAACAAGCAGTCCGGTGTCAAGGGTATCTCTGGCGTTAACGACTTCCGTACGCTGCGCGAGCGCATCGACAACGAGGACCAGGACGCTTGGCTGGCTTATAACATCTACATCCACCAGCTGCGTCGCTTCATCGGTTCCTACATGATTTCCTTGGGTCGCGTGGACGCCATCACCTTTACCGCCGGTGTGGGCGAGAATGATACCGAGGTCCGTCAGGACTCCCTGTACAACCTGGATATGTATGGCATCCACTTTGATAAGGAGCGCAACCTGGTTCGTTCCGACCAGCCGCGCATGATCTCTACCGAGGATTCCCCGGTTAAGGTCTTTGTCGTTCCGACCAACGAGGAGCTGGCTATCGCTCAGAAGTCCGCCGAAATCGCCGCAATGGCGCGTGAGGCTGGCCTCTACAAGTAAAGGCTCTTACATCCAGTTGGAAGCTGGAATGTGAACGAGAGGCGTGCGATCCATAAGGGATCGCGCGCCTCTTTTTTATCTCTGAACCTAGTACAGCAAGCGTTTCGTTTATTTTGTTTATTCTGTAGGGTGGGGGTATGAAAGACTTACAAAATGGCGGGACAACTCGGGGTACCAGCCCAGCGGAAGAGGCTTTATTAAGGCTCAATTCTGTGTTGGAGGCAGAAGATTCACCGACACCAGTGGATATATTCGTGCAAGGAACCGAGCAAATAATCGCAATTCCGCGAGAGATCGCCGAAACCCTGCAGAAAGTTCTCGCCATCGAAGCGGCAGGGAAATCGGTCCACGTAGTGCCCGAGGAATCCGAATTCACCACGCAACAGGCAGCAGACTTTCTCAATGTTTCGCGGCCACACGTTGTAAAGCTTATTGATGAAGGGAGCCTTCCCGGCTACAAAGTTGGGTCCCATCGCCGCGTGAGTCTTGCGGATCTGCAGAAGTACAAGAATGAAAGAGATGCCAGTCAGCGCCGTGCCGTAGCTGAATTGACAGCCTTATCGGAGGACCTGGAGCTTTATTAGTGGGGCGGTTGACGGTTGTTTATGACGCCAATGTGCTCTACCCGAGCATGCTCCGTGATGTCTTGATAAGGGTGGCTGGTAGCGCTGTATTCCGTGCCCGATGGACGGAGAGAATCCTAGATGAAGTCTTCTTTAACTTGCAGCGTAATCGCCCTGATTTAAACCCTAAAAAGTTATGCCGCACCCGTAGATTGATGTGTTTGGCGGTCGAGGACTGTCTTGTGACTGGATACGAGGAATTAATCGATGATCTATGGCTACCAGATCCGAATGACAGGCATGTCCTAGCGGCAGCAATTAGTTGTGGTGCTCAAAGTATCATTACTGAAAATGTAAAAGACTTTCCTTGTTCCATTCTTGATGGTTTTGGCATTAGGCGGCAGAGCGCCGATGAGTTTTTGTGCGAGTTAATCGCTTCCTCGCCCGCGATTGTGCAGCAATCGATTGGGGACGCGGCTGCCGCTTTTCAAAAGCCACCGCGAAGTGTGGACGAGGTTCTAACGGCATTAGCGTTATCGGGAACACCGAGGGCAGTTGAAATGCTTCGTTCTTGAACTTTTGAACGTGTCGTCTGATTTATGCAGTGCAGGATGGCCTAGAAAATGTGCCGCTTGTGGGGCGGCTGTACGAGCCTGTGTAGCGATTAGAAGGTAGTGACGGGGCGGACCTGGTTGGCTAGGTCAACGAGCGCGTAGCGGTGGCGGCTAAACGGTGCCTGGCGCGCGAGGGCGCGGAGTGTCTCGGAGAGACCGGTGCGCAGGCCGCGCTGGGTAAAGGCGTATTCGAAGAGGTCGTTGGGGGAGGCGGCGCGCGAGAGATCGGCATTGCGCAGGAAATTGAGGCCGGCGGAGATGACGGCGATCTTGATCTGGAGGAAGCGCGGCTCGTTGGTGGGGACCTCTTCGAGGCGTCGGGCGGCGCGGCGGATGCGGGACTCGGAAAGATCGTGGACGATGAGCTGGAGGATCGTCGTCAAGCGGGCCATGCGATAGTGGCGCGAGGCATTGGGGACCTTGTCGAGGACCACAACGGCTACCTCCACCTGCCCCTCGGAGCGCAGCTGGCGGGCAAGGCCAAAGGAAGAGGAAACGGTGGTGGGGTTGGTGGACCACACAATGCCGTAAAGGCGCATGGAGTTAAAGCGCAGCGCGGCCGGATCCTGGGTGACGTGGTTCCAGATTTCCGGCTGGCCTTCAAAGGCGGAGTTGGGGAGATCGGCCAGCGTGGAATGCATATTGGAGCAGGCGCGGGCCACGGTGGGGTCAATAAGCGCGGTATCGCTATAGTCCAGCTGCTGCAGAATGAGTTCATTGATGGCGGCGATGGCGAGCTTGGGCGCCGCCTCGCCCGGCAGAAGATCGAGGACGGTGGAGAAGTATTTCTGGGCGTCGCGGTAGTCGTCGTGAAGCAGCTCGGTAATGCCGGCGTACCACTGGAAACGCCAGTCGCGGCCAAGGCGGTCTTCGATGGAGCTAAGCCACTGGCGGGCTTGGCCGGTATAGCCTAGGTCGATCATGGAGCGCACCACGCCCAGTGGGATTTCGGCCGAGTGCTCGTACTCGGGGGTCTGCATGGCCTGGCGGAGGGTCTCCAGGGCTTCCTGTGGCTCCGCATAGGAAGCGCCCTGCAGCAGGCCGGCGCCCACGTCATCGCGGTCCAGCAGTGGGGTAGGCAGGGCGGAGACGACCTCGGGGGCGGTGATTTGGACGGTGCGATCGATGCCGTCGATAAGCTGATCCGTGCGGAAAACCAGGTGCTTGGTGCCGAAGGTGGTACGTTGCGGCGAGAACAGCGAATGCTGGGAGGGGTATTGCAGGCCGTCGCGGATGGCAATGACCTCGCGCAGCACGCCATAGAGCTGGGTGCGCAGCTCTTTAATGGAGGTAAAGCGGCGCTCCGGATCCGGGTCGGTGGCGCGCTGCAATAGGCGGTAGAGCGACAAGAAGCGGCGCAGCTCCGGCTCTTCGGTCGGGGTGGGGATGCCCGGGAGGTAGACGCCGTCCTCGGTAGGCAGCTTGAGGCAGAGCGAAGCCAGGGTGCGGCCGATGGTGTAGATATCGCTGGCGATGGAAGGGCCCTCGGTGGCCACTTCCGGGGCCTGGTAGCCCTTGGTGCCGTAGATATAGCCAAACGCGCCGATGCCGGAGACCGCGCCCAGATCAATGAGCTTGACCTGGTCCTCGGTGACGATGATGTTATCCGGTTTTAAGTCGTTATAGACCACCCCGCGCGAATGCAGGTACTCCAGCGCGGGCAGGATTTCTAGGATATAGGCGATGGCGATATCGACCGGCAGGAGCTTATCCGGCTGCTTTTTGCGCCTGCTTCTTAGCGACGGCCCGCCGACATACTCCATGACAATAAAGCCGCCGGGCACCCGGGCGTCATCGATGAAGTTGAAAATCTTGACGATGCCAGGGTGGGTAATATCGGCGAGGAATTCGCGTTCTGCCACCGCAGCGGCGGTTTCGTCGGCCGATTTTTGGGCTTGCATACCTTTGAGGACCACCACTCTTCCGGAGACAAAGTGATCATTGGCCAGGTAAATCCAGCCCATGCCGCCGTGGGCGATAACGCCCAGGATTTCGTACTGTCCGGCCACCATGTCACCGGGCTGTAGCTGTGGGGGCGGAATCTTCTTGCCGGAGGATTCCTCGGTGGGGTCAATGAGCGCATCGGTGGGCTCGGCCGGGGTGATAAAGGGCAGGCGCACCATGCCATCGGCCACGCGGCGCTCGGCGCGGTGGGTACCGCGGCGCTCACGGAAGGTATCCAGCGCGCGCCGGCGCGAGCGCTGCGAGGAGTCCTCCTGGGCCTTTTGGGCGCGCTGTTGTTCGCGCTGGGCGCGGATATTGTCTAGGTCTGCTAACAGGGTGGAAATGTGGTCTGGGTCGATGGAACCATCGCCGTCTTCGTCTTCGTCCGCGAAGGGATCGAAAGCCACAGCAGCGGTGCCGGTTTCCTCTCCGAACTCCTCGTCCGCGAAGGGATCAAAGGCCACGGCCGCGGTTCCTTCTTCGTCCTCGTCCCCAAACGGGTCGAAGGGAACGGCGGCGGTGGCTGGGCCGTCGTCCGAGGGGGCATCGCCAAGCGCATCAGGCTCTTGCGCGGAGTTGGCCGCATTGGTGGGCTGGCGGAAGGCGCGTTGGGTATCGAGGTTTTCAGGCTCGATGTACTCGAGCTCGTCATCGCTGAAATTCGGGTTATGGCTCATGGCTTAGCGTCCTCCTCGATGTACTTTCCGGCCGGCAGGGTGGGCTCTTCCAGGTAGGCGCCGAGCCACTCCTCAAAGATTGTGGACCAAGTGCCGTCGCGGCGGATGCGTTCGAGCGTGGAATTTATTTGGCGCAGCAGCGGGCGGGTGTCATGCTGCTTGCTGGGGCGGCGGACGGCCACGCCGTAATTCTCGGTCTCTAGCGGCTCGCCCACGATGGAGGTATAGGAGTCTTGGGCGGCCATGCCGGAGAGCAAGGCATCATCGACGACGATGCCATCGGCCTGGTTAAGCTGCAGGGCCATCAGGCAATCGCCCCAGGAACGGGTAACCAAGATATCGGACTTGGGGGCGTGTTCGCGGATGGTTTCCAGCGCGGTGGACGCGCCCACACCGCATAGGGTCTTACCGGCGGCGTCCTTCACGGACTTAATGCCGGAATTGGTAAGCACCAGCATGCGGGTTTGGGTGCTCATATAGGGAATGGAAAAGGCCACGTCGCGCTCGCGTTCCGGGCTAATGGTCATGGTGCGCACAATCATGTCCACCGCGCCGGAATGGAGGGCATCGACGCGGTCGGAGGATTCCACGAAGCGGAAGTCCACCTTATTGGGATCGCCAAAGATATCGCGGGCAATCTCGCGGGCGATATCCACCTCGAAGCCGCGCACGTCGCCGGAGGCGGCATCGCGGTAGCTCATCAAGTTATTGGAACGGTCGACGCCCACGATGAGACGGCCGCGCTTGACGATGTCCGGCACCCGCTCCTTCGCCTTCTTATCATCCGGGCGGTAGCTGCCCTTGATTTCCTCATCAGAGGCGCGCTGCGCGGCGGTGGAGCCGGCCTTTTCAACCTTCGCCCCTTCCGGCAGCGGCGGGCCCGGTTTTGAATCGAGGGCGTGCTCGGCGGGCGCCTCCAGCGGCGGGGTGGAGCGAACATCGCAGGAGGCGAGCGGCAGCGCGGCGCAGGCGCAGGCAAGCGTGGCGAGGGTAAGGCGTGTGCGGCGCATTAGAGGTACTCCTGCAGTCGGGGACGGATGCCCAGCCACACGGCAATAATGGCGCATAAGGTCAGCAGGAACACGGCCGAGGACACCGCAGTCATGGCGGTCAGTCCGCGCTCCAAGTAGCTGCGCATGGCGATGCGCGCCTGGCCAATGAGATCCGAGAGCTCCGCGTCGAGCTCATCATAAGAACGCGCCGCGGTCATCTCTCCGTTCTTGGGCTCGGTCGCCGTGGCCTGGTAGATGGCCTCGTCATAGTCGCCGTCTTTGAGCGCACCCATGAGCTTGTCGTGGGTACCGCGCCACTGCTCGGCGGCCGCCCGGGCGCTGTGGATGAGTTCTGGGTCGGTGACCTCCACGTCCTCATCATTGAGCGCTTCTTCATAATCCTCGAGGGCCCCTTCGATGGAGTTGATGGAGCTGGAAAAGCGCACCATCGAATCCTCCTCGGAGGAGCGCAGCACCAGTGCCAGGGTCTCAGAGGTGCGCGCCTGCTGCGCCTCAATCCGCGAGGCCGTGAGCGAATCCCACGGGCGGGAGGCCGTCTCAAAGCCCTGGTGGCCGGTGGACCAGGTGGCGAGGTTGGATAGCGCTACCCAGGAGATAGCCAAGAAAAGCAGCACGCTGGCCGTTAAGAAGCCGCGGTTAAAACGCCGGCGGGTCTGGCGCCACAGCCACCATTGGGCCACGGCGAGGAAGAAGAGCGCCGCCAAGAGGCCGGAGAGCGGCACCCACTGCGGCGAGGTGAGCTCTTGCTGCTGCTGGTTCACCTTGGCGGTGGTCAGCTGAAACAGCTCGGAGGCAGCCGGCAGGATACGCTCGCGCATGAGCGCCGAGGCATTGGACATATAGGAATTGGCCACCGCATTGCCCGCCCGGTGATTGGCGCGGGCCTTTTCCACCATTGCGGTATAGACGGGCAACTCGCGTTGGATAAAGGTCACCAGCTCGCGCACCCGACCATCCTCTTTGGTGGTGCCCAGCACGGATTCGGTGGCTGCCACCGAAGCGGCATCAATGGCTTCGTTATAGCTATCGCGGTTTTGCTCTGATTCCACACCGGCCTGCACGAAGCCGGTGGTTGCCACGGTATCGGCTACCGAAAGCGAACTATAAAGGTGGTGCGCCGCATTCGACATCGGCTCGGTGGTGCTTAGCAGCTCGTCCAAATCGGAATGGCGGGCGGCGGAAGATTGGGACATCGATAAGCCGGCAGCGCCTAGGGCTACGGTGAGAATGAGCGTGACCGTAAAAAGCTTGCCTGGGGTAGTGGAGGCGAAGTAGTAAAAGCGGCGCAGCAGGCGCGCCGGGCCCGCGAACCATTCCATGGCGCGGCTACTGAGCCCGCTGAAGGCCGGGCCGGTGGGCGCGGTAACCTCATCGAGCCAGTGATCGCTCGGGTGAGCGTGCTCGTCGTGCACGCTTTCTGCCCGGACTGCCTGCTCGGTCATTCACTTAGAATAGCGCCCGCAGTGTGCTGGGCGCCACCATATACCCGCGTGTGTGGCTAGGATAGGCAGCATGCATAACCCTCACAGTGGAGACGGCTGGGCGGCAGGCCCCGGCGGCATTCGCGTCTGGGGAAAATTTGGTGCCGCCGGCCTGTTCCTCGTTGCCGGGCGCAAGGTGCTCCTCCAGCACCGCGCCGCGTGGACCAATCACGGCGATACCTGGGGGATTCCGGGTGGCGCCCGCGATTTTGCGGAGACGCCTACCCAGGCCGCGCTGCGTGAAACCCATGAAGAATGCGCGATTGCACCCCAGGACGTAGAGGTGCTCGATGCGCGAGTAACGGCCGGGCCCTATCCCGCGGCGGGGGATCTGCCGGGGGAGTGGACCTACACCACCGTCCTAGCACGCACGCGCACCGGCGCACCGCTTCCTACTACAGCTAATGAAGAGTCCTATGAGCTGCGCTGGGTGCCTTTTGAAGAGGTAGAAAGCCTCCCCCTTCTGGCCGCCTTCCGCCACGCCTTTCCCACCCTGCGGGAGAGCGTGGAGGCATTAAACAGGTAAAGTTGCCGGATTTATGGCACGCTAGTGCCATGATCGAAGTAGAAGGACTGACTAAACAATATAAGTCTGTCCGCGCCGTTGATGATCTCACCTTTCAGGTAAAACCCGGCATGGTCACCGGGTTCCTGGGTCCCAATGGCGCGGGCAAATCCACCACCATGCGCATGATCCTGGGCTTGGACACGCCGACGGCCGGCAGGACGCGCATCAACGGCAAGCACTACCACGAGCTGAGGGAGCCCCTGCGTGAGGTAGGCGCCTTGCTCGATGCCAAAGCGGTGCACCGCAACCGCAGCGCCGCCAACCACCTGAAATGGATTGCGCAGTCCAACGGCATTTCTACTTCCCGCGTTGATGAGGTCTTGGGGCTGGTAGGGCTTTCCGACGTCGCCGGTAAGAAGGTCGGCGGCTTCTCCCTCGGCATGGGCCAGCGCCTGGGCCTCGCCGGTGCGCTGCTCGGTGACCCGGGCATCCTCATCCTCGACGAGCCGGTCAATGGTCTCGATCCGGAGGGCATCCGCTGGGTCCGCCAGCTCGTGCGTGCCCTAGCCGATGAAGGCCGCACCATTTTGATCTCCTCCCACCTGCTCTCGGAGATGTCCCAGACCGCCGATCACCTCGTGGTCATTGGTAAGGGCCGCTTGGTGGCGGACCAGCCCACCTATGACTTTGTGAAGGACCACTCGCAGTCCTCCGTGCTGGTGCGCTCCGACCATCTCGATGCCTTTAGCTCCGCGCTGCGTGCCGAGGGCATCGCCTTTACCGAGTCCACCGACGAGGAAGGCCGCCCCCGCCTGGTGATTTCCAACCAGACCACCGATTTTGTGGGCCAGCTGGCTTACTCCACCGGGGTGCCGCTTAATGAGCTCAGCCTCAAGCGCGCCTCCTTGGAGGATGCCTTCATGGAGCTTACTGGCGACGCCGTCCAGTACCACGGCTCCACCGGCGCCCCCAACCCGGGCATCGCTGGCACCGCTGGCGCCGCCACTCCGTTCGCTCGACCCACCCAGCAGGAGGTTTAATTCGCCATGCTGAATACCTTGAAGTCCGAATGGACCAAGCTGCACACCACCCGCTCCTTCTGGTGGACCACCTTCATATTCCTCTTCTTTGTGTGGGGCTGGGCTATCTTGAATGCTCGCCTTACCCAACCGGCAGAAACCCCCGAGGATGCAGCGTTGGGCATGGATGTTATCACCCCGGATGGCGCGGTGTCTGTTCTTTTCGGCCTCGGCCTGCCCGTGCTCATGATCCAAGCCATCATGATCGTGACCACCGAGTACCGCTACGGCACGCAGACCATCACGTTTATGGCTACCCCGCGCCGCTGGTCGGTGGCCTTGGTCAAGCTGCTCATGTACGCGGTTATCGCGGCCGCGCTGACCTTCATCGCCGTGGCGGGCGCCTACCTGCTTACCGAGCTTTTTGCCCACGATGAGGTAGCCGCGCAATTCCACCCTTGGGACGATGAGATGGGACAAAAGCAGCTGTGGAAGTACCCCCTAGCCGCCGCGCTCCTTGTCCTCTTCGCACAAGGCCTAGGCCTGCTGCTGCGTTCGACGGCTGGTGCTGTGGCTATCGGCCTCATCCTCTTCCTCGGCGTGGATAATCTTGTGGCCAGCATCCCCAAGGTTGGTAGCAAGCTGGTTAACTTCATGCCGTTCAAGTCTTTCCAGTCTTGGCTTTGGGAGATAGATCCGGTGGATGCTCCGTGGAAGGAATCCTGGGGATACTGCCTGGTATTTATTGCCTGGGCCGTTATCCTGTGGGTCCTCGGTGTCATCTTGCTGCAAAAGCGCGACGCTTAAGCATCTCACCGCTTAAGCTCTTTACCGCCCCGGCTGGCAGTTCATTCGCTGCCTGCCGGGGCGGTTACTTGTCTCCACAACGGCTTTCTTTTGAGGCTGGTGGCTAAGCCTAGAAGTTCGTCTGGGTTATCTGCGGGACGCTGTCAAGAAAGTGCCCTCTGTGCTGCGAGCACGAGGCGCACGAGGCGGGCGAGCGTGGCGGCGTCTAGCGCGTACTCGTAGTCTCCACCGCCCCCGTGGGCTTTGATAAACAGCGCGCAGGTGCGTGTCCTGGGCTTCATGAACAATGTCAGTCATTCCAACCCTTCTTATTCAATCCACCTTTGATTTGGCCCTTTGAGGCTTTCCGAGGCCCACCACGCAAGCAATAAGGTAGAAATCTGGAAGAAAATAATCCATCCAGTCGCTGCCCCTTGGAGGCTCGAAACGATTCCGGAAACGGTTAGGCCTAGTAGACATACGCCCGTTATAACGCCCCCAGCTGGGCTCATCGTCGTAGCCAAGAAAAAATAACAAACCCCACTAGCGCTATTAGGAGACAAAGCCATATAACCCATTCCTTTGAAGTGTCCCAGGTTTTGTTCCGTCTGAGTAGATGGGAAAATCTGGAATATGCCAAGAAAATTTGACCAGGATGCGAAGGACCGTGTGGTCCGTCTTGTAGAGGACCGTATCTTGGCGGAAAATATGTCGATGCAAGCCGCGTGCCAGGCAGTAGCTCCAAAGTTGGGGGTTTCATGGCACACGGCTCGTCAGTGGACCCAGCAGGCCCGTCGTGCGGGAAGCATCCCAGAACCTGTGCCTGAAGACTTGGCCGCGGAAAACGCGAGGCTACGCCGTGAAAATCAAGATCTACGCGACACCAATGAGCTACTGAAGGCTGCCTCGGCTTTTTCGCGTCGGAACTCGACTCAAAACGTCGGAAATGATCCGGTTCATCGATGAGTATTGGGATCGTTTCTCCATCGAGTTCATTTGCGAGACGTTAAACACCCACCGTGTTGGCGGTTTCATCACGTCCCGTGGATACCGCCAATCAAAAGCCCGTGGTATGAGTGCCCGCAGTCTTCGTGACGCTGCTCTAGTCGGGCACATCGCCGAGGTCCATGAAGAAAATTTTGGCGTCTACGGCATCCGTAAGATGTGGCATACTCTGCGCCGTGAAGGAATCGACATTGGCCGTGAGCAGACCGCACGCCTGATGCGTCTTGCTGGAGTCAGAGGCAAAGGTAAAGGTAAGTCTCCTATTACTACCCGCAAGCCGAAGGGACCAGATCTGCGTCCTGATTTAGTTAATCGCAAGTTCAACGCCCCGGCACCGGCCCGATTGTGGGTGGCCGATATTACTTATGTGCGCACTAGAAAAGGATTCGTGTACACCGCTTTTGTTACCGACGTGTTCTCCCGAAGGATCGTCGGGTGGGCACTATCTGATTCAATGCGTACCGAGGCGCTGCCGCTGCAGGCGCTTAATCAGGCGATTGTCAGCGCGAAGGAAACAACGGGGCTGATTCATCATTCAGATCATGGCTCACAGTACGTCAGCATTGTCTACAACGAACGGCTGGCTGAGTATGGAATTGCTGCCTCTACCGGGGCAGTAGGAGATTCCTATGACAATGCTTTGGCCGAAAACGTCAACGGTTCCTACAAAAATGAGCTGATTCATCGGCGGTCGTGGGACAGCGTGGTTGACGTGGAGATCGCGACGTTTGAATGGGTTAATTGGTGGAACGAGGTACGGCTTCACCAAAGTCTCGGCTATCGCACGCCAGCTGAGGTTGAGTCAGAGTTTTGGGAAACCAACCCGGCCCAAGAAATAATGGAAATCAAGGCAAATGCCTAGGAACAAAACCCGGGACACTTCAATCCACCAGACCTGCTCTCAGAGGGCTGATCCCGTGTCGACCTTCCATGATGCTGCCCCTGCCTGCGTTATCACTGATCTGACGATGCCCGCATTCCGGCGAGATTGTCTTGTGAAAACCGATGCTTAAGAAGGGGTGGCTGCGTCGATTCCTGCAGGGGCATCTTACATTGCTGCGTTCAATGCTCTCATCGCAATCGGCTCGATTTCCGGGTCTGGCCAGGGGCTCACCACCGAGATAAACGCCCCTTGGCGGTTTTCTCGGTCCAGCACCATATGCGCGCCGAAGCCTGAGGCGTAACCGTTATGCCACACCAGATGCCGATCACGCTCGTCTTCAACAAACCATCCTGCCGCGATAGATTCAGTGTCATCGGTGAAGCGAACACGGAATGCATCAGAGTAAGGATCCTCATTGGAGAGAAGGGCTGACAAGATCGTGGCAAAGTCCCGGGCACTTCCCCGGATCGCTCCAGCAGGTCCGTAGCCTTGTCCAGTCCAAGGCCGCTGTTCGGTGCCCCACACTGTAAAAGCTTTAACGTCATACGGAAGGTTACGCTGTCCCGGTTGCTGAGCTCGTAGGCGTGGACATCCCAGCGGTATCGCCAGCCTGTTGCGCACAAGGTTGAAATAGTCTGTGCCGTTGGCGGCTGCCAAAGCATGCCCTAACGCCGAGGCTGCGAGGTTGGAATAGCTGAAACGGCCAGGATTACTAACACGCGATTTTCGAAGCTGATTTATCAATGCCTCGACGCTCTCCGGTTGCGGGTCACCACCTATCAGTACAGCGACTAAAGCCCTGGCTGCTGCACGAGTTGCCCCACCTGTGGCCGGCAGACCCGAGGTATGAGTCAGACAGGACTCCAAAGTTGCTTCACCGGCGGCTGTTCCTGCCAGTGGGAGGTAGTCAGCAAGCCGGTTATGCGGTGATATGAGCCCGGCATGGACCATCTCGGTGTAAATCAGGCCGTTGAGAGCTTTGCTGATTGAACCTATGTGGAACGTATCGTTCAGATCACATCCAATGGTAGCGATGCGAGCACCTTGCGGACCGACTGCCGCGAGACAAGCTGCATACACGGGGCGGTTTAGCGGCAAGGCTTCCAACAATAAAGCGGCGAGAGAAGTGTCACCATTTGACGCTGACACGTTTGTAAGACGGGCAGGCCTCTTCATACCTGGTCAGCATACCAGCGCCGAATCTCGCAACCGCCCACTCTCGTATGAGGGTAGAAATGCAAAGAAAAGCCCCCGGCTACAACCAGGAGCTTTCAAGTAACGTTTACATTCTTACCACTAGAATGGGGCAGCTCTTTTCTCGTTGAACCGATCAAGCAGGTAGTGGCACCAAAGAAGTGCAGACGATAGTGCTAAATTAGCCTGACTGTCGCTGGCAGCACGCAGCCCGGCCATGCCGTGTCCTTCATCTGTGTCCTCTCGTCGCATTTCTGAAGTGCCCTCAACGATTTTGTTCATGGCTTTGCGGATTCCTGTGAGTCCTTGGGAAATTTTTCCCGCACCGTTGTCAACAACGATTCCTACCTCGGACATTGCATTACTGCATCGTTCGGCAGCTTGCATCTTCCGCACTAATTCTTCCGGGTGTCCTAGTTCCTGCAGCACGGCATCGGCAGTTGCCTCCATCAAGTCTTTAGAGAATCCGATTACCTCGAGGTTATCTCTGTCCCGGACCAGCGCCCTGTTGAGTTGCTTTATCTTACGATAGATTCCTTCCGTTGTTGATAGCCCATCAAGCTTCAGCTCATCCAGAGGAATGGCATCGCCGTGGGTTATTGTGTATGGGTTTTCTTTGAATTCAAACCCG
Organism: Corynebacterium sp. ACRPQ; assembly: GCF_022347225.1. Taxonomy (NCBI): domain Bacteria; kingdom Bacillati; phylum Actinomycetota; class Actinomycetes; order Mycobacteriales; family Corynebacteriaceae; genus Corynebacterium; species Corynebacterium sp. ACRPQ. The sequence goes on along the minus strand of NZ_JAKRNF010000025.1, from coordinate 5,325 downwards.
TCTTCTTGGCAGGCAGTGCGAATATCAGAAATTTTCAGATTGAATTCATACTCATCGGAAAATTCATTAGTGCTAGCCATTCGAATTATCTGAGATAGGGAGCGCAGCCCCCTAGACGCTTGTTCCTGATCGCTCCAGTCAACCCGCTGAGACAGGCTAGAGAATATGCCCATTGAATCGTAAAGTCCTGGATTGCTTTTAATATCAGATGGATTCCTGTACTCAGGGTGAAAGAATCCATGACGGGCCCAGCTCATATACATATCGACTGGGGACACATACGGCGAGAGACTCAGAACAGCGCCTCGAATATTTGGGTTTACTAGATCCACTTTCCCTCTGACATCATTTTCCTCGATGCTTTGCTTCCTAGTAAGAGTTTATCTGGTTGCATTTTACAAACATTAATCTTGGATACATTCGACATTATTTTCTTGACCACTAGCCTTGCGATGGCTTATTCCGATGGGACAAACAGAAGGGCAAACCAGGGGTGCTTACATATGATGTTGATCACATATTGATAAAATGCATTGTTTATTCAATTCCTTGGTGGTATGATTTTTTCAAAAAAATCATACCACCAAGGAATTGAAGATATTTCATAAGGGTTTCCGCCAGTCGAAACATTCTTGTCGGGGGGAATTTTATACCTTACCCTTTAGGTATTAGAAATCGATACCTAAAGGAGAATTGACATGAAGGTTTATTCGAACGAGATCACGAGCAATGAGGCGTCAGCGATTATGGCGGCACTTCCCGACGGTAGGAGAAATACCTACCTGGGGATTGCCCAGAAGAACTCTTCCTCAGACCTAACCATTGCAGCCGCTCGATTATATATTTGGAATGGCTATCTTGCTTCCGTTGTGGATAGAGTAACTGGCGAGGTTGAAGTTTTACTCAGAAACTGCATTGATGCAGGATTTTCCGAATGGAATTGCGCTCCGCAGCAAAAGGGCTCTCGCGAGTGATTACTCTTTCCAGAAGGAGTGCTTTCGGAAATCGTAGCCCCAGTTGGAAATAAGCCGTTAACTGAATATGCCCACCTCGACACCGTACAGGGAGTTCCGGTGCACGATGATTATGTTGCTGGCCTAACTTTCGGCAATTGGGTCCACCTTTTGCCCAAGCCACACGCTCAGGGAAATAATTCCCGTGTCATTCTTTGGAACGAAGCATTAGAACCGAGGGTTCGGGGGCTGAACCGCGTAATTTTTCAGAAGCGCGCAATGTTTGTGAAAGATATGCGAAACCGCGCTACGCACCGACGCCCCTTGGTTAAAGATATTAGTGCGATCGAAAAAGTGCATCAGAGTTGCGTTGAACTTTCTAGAGCTATGAATCCTGAACTGGGCGAATGGATTCGTAACGAGCGATGGATTCCTGAAGCACTTGAGCAATCGCCGTTAAAATGAAGATGGCCCCATAAAATGGGGCCAGAGCTTAATTGCCTTTCGGCTTGATAACCCTAAGAATACGACTTTTTCTAGAAAAGTCAATTCCAACCCTCCGCGACGAAAGCCACCGTAAGCTTCCGTTTCGTAAAGTACACCCATCTGTACGCGCTGACCTGCGGCGTTGTGGGTTGTGCCGAGCGTGCTGCCGGAGTCCCTTTCAGTGTCCCTGGGGTAGGAGCGGCCGCATGAAGGTGCGCTCGTACCGCAGGACGCACTCGGACTCGTCTCGAATCCGGTCAGCGGCGATGAAGTCCGAGTGGGTGCCGAACAAGGTGCGGTACTGCTCGTAGGCAGCCAGGCTGGGGAAGCTGAACAGGGATTCCGCACGGTCACTCACACCTTCCGCGGGTAGGTAGTACCCGTGGTGGGTGCCGCCGTGTTCGTCGACATGCCGCATCCAAGCGCGGGCGAACTGTTCAAAGGCTGCGATCTGGTCGGGGTCGATGGTGTAGTGGACGACACAGGTGATCACATCCACAACGCTAGGCCCACAGGCGCTCATTGGGGAGCCTTTGTCTGTGCGCCTCGTGGTGCAGCACACCAATCTGCCTGGTTTACCTGCGGAAATGCGTCAGTTCGCCAAGTTGGCGCCGAGTTCAACGGTGAGAACTCCGACGGCGATGAGGAGGATGCCGAGGGCCATGGTTCGGGTGAGGGGTTCGTGGAAGATGACCCGGGCGAGGATCGCGGTGAGAGCTACGCCGGATGCTGCCCAGATGCCGTAGGCGACGCCAAGGGCCATGCCGTCGGCCAAGGCGAGACTTAAGGCGACGAACGCCACGAGATACCCCGCGATGACGCCGATGAACCATTTCTTCACCCGGCCACCGTCGGAGGCTCGTAGCGACATGGTCGCGACGACTTCGGACAAGATGGCGCCTGCGAGGAAGATCCATCTCATGAGTTGACTCCTGCTTCCTGGGCTGCGGTTTGCTGAGCTTTCTGGGAGCCGAGTTCGACGGTGAGGACACCGCTGATGATCGCAACCATTCCAAGACCCATCACAGCGGTCAGAGGTTCACCGAAAATCGCGGCGGATAGCACGGCGGCGAGCACGACCCCGCTGGCTCCCCAGATGCCATAGGCGACGCCGATCTGCATTCCTTCGCGCAGGCAGAAGGTGAGGAAGACGAAAGTGCCGATGTATCCGGCAGCAACCACGATGTACCAGGATGGGTGATTGAGCGCCGCCTTGAGAGACAGCGTCGCCGCCACTTCGGTAGTGATGGCGCCAGCGAGCAGGAACCACTGCTTCATGGGGTTGTTCCTTCGATCAGGGAGCGAATGCTGGAGACGACGGCTTCGAGATCCGCGCCGTGGAGGGTGGACACACCTGTGGCCTGGGCGCCCCAGAGTCCGTCGGCGGCGAGTCGGGCGGTGGTCAGCCTGGCTCGGGTGGCGGCGTCGAGATCGTCCGGGAGTTCGAGCCAGCGGCCCATCCGCGTAGTCCACGGTTCGGTGAGTTCGGGCCGATACGTCGCTTGGCCCCAGATGATGAACTCGGCGCGCTTGGCGGCCCCGTGGGCGGCGACGTGAACGTAGCTCAGGAGCCGCTCGGTGGCGTTGGCGTTCTCGAGGGGCTTGCCAAGGGTGGCAGTCATGTCGTTCTCGACGTTGGCCGCAGCGTGGTCGACGATCGCGGCGAGCAGTACGTCGCGGTTGCGGAAGTGATATAGCAATCCCGGTTTGGTGAGCCCGGCCTCGTGGGTCACTGCGTCAAGGGTAATGTCGCCACCCTCCGCTGCGTTCATGACGCGGAGGGCAGCTTCCAGGATCTCGGAGCGCTGACTGGTTCGCATATAGCTAACTTTACCATTTGGTAGGTGAAGCCTTCAACTGCGGGCGCTGGTAGGGGCACCTGGGGTACACCCTATTGTTATGTGAGTTTATGCCGGTAAGTTACGTGTAAATAAGATAGATTCGGCCATTGTTTTACACCTGCATAGTGGGGTTTAGGCCTTAGTTATGCGGAAAGGGGCCTTACCTCTCTTTGGTGGACACCTGATATCCATCCCAGTCGGGCTGGGGGATGGTAATCTACCAAACAGGGGCCAGGTCCCCCGCTTTGTGACGCATAGCCTAACCCAAGAATCAGACAACGGTAGAAGCACTTTCGAACGAACGATCTAGAAGGACAGGAAAGGAACGAAAGTACCCACCTGTTTGAGGTCAATCATTAGGTGCCAGAATTTTGCATTAGAGTCGACAACTCTATCGTTTCTGAGGCTGTTTTTTGAGTATTGAAAATTTTCCGGACATGAGATCTATTATCCCTGAGAATATTGCGATGATGCCTATCCAAGAACCTGTTACATAGATGAAAAGTGTGCCGAGGAGTATGGCTGAGCAGCTAACTACCTTCAACTGTTTAGCTCTTCTGTCATTGGATTCGTCAGGCTGATAGATCACGGCAATTATGAGATCAACAGCGCCAAAGGCTAGAAAAATATACGAGATGTTTGTGTAACCGAGTAAAGCAAAGACTCCCGAAATCACCAGCACGGCAATCCCAGCAAAGCCAATCAAACGGCTCATCAAAAAGCACTCCAAAACATTGTTTGATAGTAAACGTCTCCTTAACTCTATTCGAAAGGCGAGGTCAATCCAATGAAAAAGAAGGTAACGGGATTTGTGCTCGCTCTGAGCATTGCGCTCGGAGGGGCTCATTCGGCTGGGGCTGCCGAATCGACAACGGGAACTACCGAAAAAGTCGGTGCGAATGTCGAAGAAACCACTATCACTACAGAGGGAGCGTGACAACAATCAGTGGCCCTGATGGTGTTACGACATTGGTAGAAGATGCTGTGGCGAACACGATCACCATTAATAGCCCAAATGGAGTGACTGTTTTGAATCGTAATGAGGTGCTCGGTTTTGAAGAACAGGGTGAATACGGGCCGGTTACGGCAGCCCGAGCACGTGGAATCGTTACCGACTGGAGAGTCTACCTGTGTAATGCTGCGACTGCGGCTGTTGTAAGCGGACATGAAGCCACTTGGGTAAAAGCACTGAAGGTGGCGATAAATGTGGCTAAGCTTCATCCAGCAACCCGTGCTGCTCTTACTGTGGGGCATTTGGGGGCAGGCGTGTTCGTCTCAACACAGTGCTAGTAACCGTAGAATTTAAACTCAGGGATGGCCCCCTGCATTTGTCTTGCAAAGGGTCATCCCTGAGTTTTGGTATTAGAGATGGTTATATAGTGTGGCCTTACCAACGCTGAACCTGCGCGCCACCTCAGACATCGAAACGCCGGCATCCACCCACTCCGCGCTTGGACAAGCTTCTCATCTGCGAGTGATTTTGCCCGGCCTTTATAAACCCCGCGAGCTTTTCTGAGCAATCCTTTCCGCCTGGCGCTCGCGAATAGTCGAGCGCTTAAACTCCATCATGAAGTGCCCCGAGTTTTGTTCCTAGGCATTTGCCTTGATTTCTATTATTTCTTGCGGCGGGTTCTGCTTCCAAAAATCGGTTTCCACTTCGACTGGGGTTCGGTATCCCAAGCTTTGGTGAAGCCTCATCTCGTTCCACCATGACACCCACTCGAACGTCGCGATTTCTACCTCGACAACATCATCCCACCTGCGAGTATGGATCAGCTCGTTCTTGTAGGAGCCGTTAACGTTTTCAGCCAGAGCATTGTCATAAGAATCCCCGACAGTTCCGGTGGAAGCGGCAATCCCGTGCTGGGCAAGGCGCTCGTTGTAGACCACGCTGACGTACTGCGAGCCGTGATCCGAATGGTGGATGAGACCTGTTGTTTCCTCAGCACACACGATCGCCTGATTAAGAGCTTGCAGCGGCAACGCCTCGGTGCGCATGGAGTCTGATAACGCCCACCCAACGATCCGTCGGGAGTAAACGTCGG
>NZ_JAKRNF010000024.1:0-25924 GCF_022347225.1 Corynebacterium sp. ACRPQ | reverse complement strand
TCGACACTGCCTACAACCACTCTATGGGAATACGCAAAGGCCACATACGCTAAACCCCACCAACACAAAATGTCGTTTAGCCCGACACGCCGCAAAACAACACATTCTGTCGTTTAGGCCGTGCCATAAGCCATACTGAGGAGTGCTCAGAAATGCCTAAACACCCGGCAAGCTGCTACTTGGCGGGATGGTTCTTTTAATTCTGAGTTTGTTCTGTTCACCCTGAGGGCGTTAACCGCAACCTTAGTCGATGCACTGAGTTTGTGCAAGCGCCCTCCGCTTTGAGAGAGGATGTTAAACGATTTCGAGAGCAACTATTACGCCAGAGTTCCGCGCACGCCGGGCGGAGCTGGCAGAAATTGGGCTACGCCAGTGCACACGCTGTGGTGAGATAAAGCCCCTTGAATCCGGCTTTGATAACGACCGTACCGGAGCCAACGGCAAAGCTGGCCGGTGCAAAGACTGCCGCAACGCTAGCGCCCGTGAGCGCCACAACCGCAACGACGGATTGCAAGGCGCGTTGGATAATGGTTTCAAGCGTGCCACGAGGGCAGGCAGACGCCGCAGGAAGATCACTGTCAAGCATCTTCTACACACGTGGGAGCGCAACGGCATTGACCCATGGCGTTGTTACTACACCGGCGTTGATTTAACCCGCGAACCCGGTCTGCCCAACACGCGCCAGCTTGACCATGTTGAGCCGCTCGCAGTTAAAGGTAGTGCAGGCCATACAGTCGGAAATATCGTGCCGTGCGCGGCTTCGTACAACGGTTACAAGCGCAACCACCGCGCGGTAACGAGGTATCTGAATGCACCGGAGCACCTGACCCCGATTGCTTCCTACGCCGGTCTAGGCAATGGCATGGCAGGTGTTGATGATTTTGGTACGCCCCTTGTCCCGGCGCGTGTTGAGTTCACCAACACGGAGGATGACGCGGTTACACCGCCGCAAATGGGTTTCTGCCAGTGGCTAAAAGCGTTTGCCTTAGCCTAGTTCCTGTTTTGACTGCCCCGGTGTGGATGCCCCGCACCGGGGACTTAGGCGTGGATAACTAGTTTTCGATATAAAAGGAGGATTTATTGAATAACACCGGATACACAGATTCCGAAGTAGAGACAATGGTAGATGAATATTTCTCTTCGCTACTACCAGAACGTTCTGCACAGGACTGGCTGAGATTATTTGACAACGACCTAGATGAATGGATTTACCCCGGCATTCTTTGTGACTCATACACTATGTTTGTCGGTGCACCGAAGTCGGGCAAGTCTCAAACCGCAGTAGAGGTAGCGGCAGCTATCACACGCGGCAGGCCGGTGCTTGGTGTAGATTCGACACGCGGTAGCGCGCCGGGCAACGTTCTGTTTGTCACCACGGAGTCCAATGGCCCGAAGGAGAATCTAAGCCGTCTCATAACCGCAGACGCTGACATTAATCGTGTGTGGATTGACCAAGCCGCCGCAGGCGGGACAGTGCCAGAGAGTTCTTACACAGCCGCAGAGGCTGGCAACCTAGCTTTAGTAGTAGTTGACCATATCCCCGGCCTGTGCGCTAGCAGAGGCGTTGATACGAATTCCCTAGACGCTGTGGGAGTTATCCTGTCTGTGGCTAGCAGATTCAACGCTGCGAACGTTCCTGTGCTGTTCGTGCATCACGCCAACAAAGGCTACAACGGTGACCCCGTAGGCGCTGCGAGTGGACACAGCTCTATCGCTGGCCTTATGCGGCACCTTGTCGGATTCAAAATGGCGGGTAACAAAGCGTATACCACGCTGCGGTTTAATGGCAATATCGCAGGCGGTTTTGATGACCCCGTGAAGGTGTCGCTGGGAGATAATGGACGGCTAAGCTTGGTTGATTCGCAGCAACCGAAGGCGGCAACGGACACAGACGCGGCGGAGGCTACTATAGCCGAGATTGCTAAGGGCATTCCTGGCCCCACCACGAAGAAGGCGGTGTATGAAGCGGTGGCGTCTGAGTTGACCAAACGCGGTTTCAAGAATAATCGTGGTAAGCCCTTTAGCGTTGAATCCGTAAAGAAAAAACTCAACGGTATGAGCACTCTGACGTGGGATACGAAGGAGGGATTTGCACAGTCCTAAATTTTCCCGTTTTCTACGTTTGTGCAGGTCACAGCGTTACTGTGCGGGAAACTGTTTTCCCTCCGGTTTACGTTTCCGCAGGTCACAGGCGTGGGATTCGGGAAATCGGGCTCCTTATACACTCACTTCGTTCGTTTATCCTCTAAGCGACAAACCTGTTTGGCGCTACGCTTTCTTCGGAGAGTGAATATCAATGTTTGGCATTGGCAAACGTTGATGTGAGCGAACAGTAAACACCCCGAAGGGGAGCAGGCTATGGCTGCTCCACGCAGGGGACACGTACCACTATGGACTGAGTAGGAGCCGTATTCTGGCGGCTCCAACGAAGGACTGTTAAGTAAATCTGAGTAGAGCGGTGATTGCCCGCTCTACGAAGAACCAAGTGGACTAGGAAGAAGCGGTGAGCTTCGGCATAGGACACCAAGGACTAATAATCTTCCGAAGGGGAAAGCAATAGCGCTTTCCCACGAAGGAAGTTGGTAAACCTGAGTAGTTGGACTACGAAGGGATACACACACCGTCCTGTGCAATGAGCCTAAGCCTCATTGCCCTAACGTCTAATCGTCAAGGTCAACCCGGCGCATAAGCTCTACTGGCCGGGCCTCCCTTGACTTCATGTAGACGTTAACAATGGTTGATACATCTTCCTGACCTAAGATACGACCTATCTCCCTAGGGGTAGCGCCTGCCTCTGCAAGGCGCGTGATGATGAAGTTACGGCCGTAATGCGGCGTGATGGGCTTATCAATCCCGGCGCGTTGCCTGGCCCGGTTGAATACGCTGCGATAGGAGGTATCAAAGACCATCGCACCGGCTTCGGTAAGCGTTGCGTATTCCTCCGGGTGCGTGGCAAAGGTTTTGAGATGCCGAATCACAACCGGAACGAATTCCCGAAGCAAAGGCACCGTACGGTAACCGGCGTTCGTCTTCGGAGGGTGAAACGCCATCTTCACACCACCGTTGCCGTTGGGGACTCTAACTAGATTCCCCTCTACCCGAACACAAGCACCGTTGGTGTCGAATACGAAGTTTTTGTTCTTCACGGCTAATGCTTCGCCTATCCGAAGTCCGTGGAAGAGGCATAACACGGTTATGAGCCGGTAGCGCTCTGGCACGTTGTCCAGAATCGCCCTTAACTCTGCGGTGGTTGGAAGTTCCTTAGCCTTTGATTTAGCCCTTGTCCTGGCCGCGTTAATCGCCACCGGGTTCGTAGGCAGATAGCCGTATTCCACCGCCAGCGCTATCGCAGCTTTGAGTTTGTGGTACGCCCTAGCGTTGCGGTGGTTCGATACTGGGAACGTTTGTACGGTCTCCTGCCACCACGTCGCGACGGCCACCGGCGTGAGCTTATCTACCGGAATAGCGCACAGCGTTTCATTTCCCAGCACCCGTGCTGTTACGAATTCTTCGTACGCTTTATACGTTGAATCCCGCACCTGTGGTTTGGTCAATGCTAGCCAATGCCTCACCATTTCGCCTACGTTAGGAATCTTCGTTGGTGCTTTCTTCACCACCGGCGGTTCCCACGCACCTAGATCAATCTCCTTGCGTACCGCAGCCAACCACGCCAGTGCGTCTAGCCGGTCTCTGAACGTGTGCGGGGCTTTGTAGCGTTGTTTATCCGGCCCTTGGTAAGTGGCCTGCCAGCGTCCGCTTGGTAATTCGCGCGTAGCGCCCCATGAATTCCGTGCCATTATCGTGCAATATCTCCCCCGAAACATGTACGCGGGCGGGGGTACACGTGTCGGTGGTTGAGTTATACTGAAAATCGCCCTGTGCAGGGGATACGGTGAAAACACGAAGAGGCCAAACCCCCGAAAAGGGGGTCTGACCTGCTGTCTTGTGCGGCCTGAGGGGATCGAACCCCCGACCTATTGGGTGTAAACCAATTGCTCTTCCAGCTGAGCTAAAGCCGCATGCGCTCTTGCGCTGTTAGAAACAGTAGCGCAGGTTGCTCAAGCAACACAAATCGGCAGGTGAAGCCCTACTTCTTGGTGTAGCCGCGCTGCACCAAGCACGAGCCTTGCCACTCGCCTAGGCGCTCCGCCTTGGTCTGCACCAGGCCGGCCAGCTGAGCGGACTCAGAGATGAGCCCAGGCTCTACGGTTCCCGGCTTGCCGGCACCCGGAGTAAGCAGCCAGACTGCGCCGTTATCGGCCAGCGGGCGGCTCGCGTCCACCAGTCCATCCACAAGGTCGCCATCTTCTTCGCGCCACCAAAGAAGAACTACATCGCACAGCTCGTCATTTTCTTCTTCCAAGAAGTCATCGCCGAGCACGGCCTCGATCGATTCAGAGATCGCGGTATCGCAATCCTCGTCCCAACCAAGCTCCAGGGCGATTTGCCCTTCCTTGATTCCGAGCTTGACTGCAGCGTCAGCCACTATGCATTTCCTTCCTAATTTAGTGAATGTCTGGTCCGCGTATCGCCCACATCCTGCGGGTAAATCGCGGCTTAATAGAAGTATTTTAACGCCCACCGGACCCTTTTACCCGCCTAAGGCCCGCAATTCCCCCATTTTGCAGGCCCTTCCGCCAGCGCAGCTGGCTCCACAGAGTTAGCAAACTACCCTCTTTTACCCCACCGAACTTTGCAAAGATACTGGTTATAGCGATGTAACGTACTGCACGTCCCCTTAAGTCGGACTTCACAACGACTGTGGATCTGTGAGCGCGTATCCTAGTAAGCAAACTGTGCAGACCCTTAAATAGGAGGTTTAAATGGCCGAGAAGGACGCCCACCAGGGCGACTCCAACTTCCCCCTCATCCGCGACGGCGTTGCATCGTATCTTCACGATAATGATCCAGAAGAGACCCGCGAGTGGATGGACTCCCTCGATGGTCTGCTGGACCACTCCGATCCGGAGCGCGCACGCTACCTGATGCTGCGCCTGCTCGAGCGCGCCACTGCGAAGCGCGTTGAGATGCCATCGCTGACGTCTACGGACTTCGTCAACACCATCCCCACCACCATGGAGCCGGAGTTCCCAGGTGATGAGGAGCTGGAAAAGCGCTACCGCCGCTGGATCCGCTGGAACGCAGCCATCATGGTGCACCGCGCACAACGCCCGGGCATTGGCGTAGGCGGCCACATCTCCACCTACGCAGGCGCGGCCCCGCTGTATGAGGTCGGCCTGAACCACTTCTTCAAGGGCAAGGACGATCCTTCGGGCGGCGACCAGGTCTTCTTCCAGGGCCACGCTTCCCCGGGCATGTACGCGCGCGCATACATGGAAGGCCGCCTGACCGAAAAGGATCTGGACAGCTTCCGTCAAGAGGTCTCCCGCGGTGAGGGCGAGGGCCTGCCGTCCTACCCGCACCCGCGCCTGATGCCATGGTTCTGGGAATTCCCCACCGTGTCTATGGGCTTGGGCCCGATTAACGCTATCTACCAGGCACGCTTTAATAAGTACCTGGAGACCCGCGGCATCAAGGACACCTCCAAGCAGCACGTCTGGGCTTTCTTGGGCGATGGCGAGATGGACGAGCCAGAATCCCGCGGCCTGCTGCAGATCGCATCCCTCTACGAGCTGGATAACCTCACCTTCGTGGTCAACTGCAACCTGCAGCGCCTTGACGGCCCGGTTCGCGGCAATACCCAGATCATCCAGGAGCTGGAGTCCTTCTTCCGCGGCGCCGGCTGGGAGGTCATCAAGGTTATTTGGGGCCGTGGCTGGGATAAGCTGCTGGAAAAGGACACCGAGGGTGCCCTGGTCAACGTCATGAACACCACCTCCGATGGTGACTACCAGACCTTCAAGGCGAACGACGGCGCCTATGTGCGCGAGCACTTCTTCGGCCGCGATGAGCGCACGGCCAAGCTGGTAGAAGACATGTCAGATGATGAGATTTGGGCGCTGCGCCGCGGCGGCCACGATTACCGCAAGGTCTACGCCGCCTACGCCCGCGCGCTGGAGAACAAGGGCACCGGCAAGCCAACCGTCATCCTGGCGCACACCATTAAGGGCTACGGCCTGGGCCACAACTTCGAGGGCCGCAACGCCACCCACCAGATGAAGAAGCTGACCCTGGATGACCTGAAGCGCTTCCGCGATAAGCAGGAGATTCCGTTCTCCGATGAGGAACTGGAAAAGGATCCGTATCTGCCGCCGTACTACCACCCGGGCAAGGATTCTCCGGAGATCAAGTACATGCTGGAGCGTCGTAAAGAGCTCGGTGGCTTCCTGCCGGAGCGCCGTGAGGACTTCACACCGCTCGAGGCACCGGCACTGGATAAGCTGCGCTCGGTGCGCAAGGGTTCTGGCAAGCAGGAAGTAGCCACCACGATGGCCTTGGTGCGCACCTTCAAGGAAGTTATGCGCAACAAGGAGCTGGGCAAGCGCGTTGTGCCAATCATTCCGGACGAGGCCCGCACCTTTGGTATGGACTCTTGGTTCCCCACCATGAAGATCTGGAACCCACGCGGACAGAACTACGTGCCGGTTGACCACGACTTGATGCTTTCTTACCGCGAGGCCACCGACGGCCAGATCATGCACGAGGGCATTTCTGAGGCCGGCGCCGCCGCCTCCTTCACCGCGGCAGCTACGTCCTACGCCACCCAGGGCGAAGCCATGATTCCGCTGTACATCTTCTACTCGATGTTCGGCTTCCAGCGCACCGGCGATGCCTTCTGGGCAGCTGGTGACCAGATGGGCCGCGGCTTCATTATCGGCGCTACCGCCGGCCGCACCACCCTGACCGGTGAGGGCCTGCAGCACATGGACGGCCACTCCCCAGTCCTGGCCGCTACCAATCCGGCCGTGGTTTCTTATGACCCGGCCTTCGGCTACGAGGTTGCGCACCTGGTCTCCCGCGGCATCGAGCGCATGTACGGCGAGGACAACGAGGCCATCATGTACTACCTCACCGTCTACAACGAGCCGGTACACCAGCCGGCCGAGCCGGAGGACTTGGACGTGGAGGGCCTGCACAAGGGCATCTACCACTTCAACACCGCTGAGGGCGGCTCCATTGCTGCCAATATCTTGGCTTCCGGCGTGGGCGTGCACGAGGCGCTGCGCGCGCAGCAGCTGCTTGCCGACGACTTCGATGTCAAGGCCTCCATCTTCTCCGTCACCTCCTGGAACGAGCTGGCCCGCGACGGTGCCCGCCGCAACAAGGAGGCCCTGCGCAAGGGCGAGGAGCCGACCGAGGCATTTGCTACCTCCCAGCTCAAGGGCTACGAGGGTCCGTTCGTTGGCGTCTCTGACTTCACCACCGAGCTGCAGGAGCAGATCCGCCCGTACGTCCCAGGTACCTACATCACCTTGGGCGCGGATGGTTTCGGCTTCTCTGATACTCGCGAAGGCGCACGCCGCTACTTCAACATCGATGCCGAGTCCATCGTCGTCGCCGTACTCGACGGCCTGGCTCGCGAGGGCAAGATTGAGCGCTCCGTAGTGGAGAAGGCAGCCAAGGAACTCAAGCTGGACGATCCGACCGCTACCACCCACATCGAGGACTAACCCCCGCATTGGTGCGGGCTAGCCCGAACCACGCGCTATAAAAAGGCGCCGCCGGCTTTCCCGCCGCGGCGCCTTTTCGCATGCCTCGAGAGGGTTCTATCGAGCACCCTGCCTATATCGCATCGAGGACACGGCCGAGGGCCGTGGAGATAGCCTCAGGATCTTCGAGAATCACCATGTGTCCTGAGCCTTCCACTGTCTGCAGGCTTGCGGCGGGCCAATTCTCACACAGGACTTCGGATTGCGACCGCGGGGTGACAATATCGGCGGTGCCCACCACTACCTCGCCGTGGAGCTTCGCTAGCCTTTCAGCGGCGCCGTATTCGGCATGTTCCAAAAGGTCGTCGAAGAAGCCGGAGTAGGAGGCCAAGGGGGTATCGAGAAGCATGGCTACGTGAAACTGCAGCTTCTCCATCAGAGGAAAGCCGGCTAAGGTCGCGGCAAAAAGCGGGGCGATAAAGCGGGCAACTTCAAAGCGGGCGCTATCGACGCGACCTGGCAAGCGCAGGCACAGGCGGTAGAGCGCGTGCAGCAACTTGGACTGCAAGATCTGGGCCACGCCCTTGGCCGCAAAGCGGCGCATAGAGGTAGAAATCAACAACGCGCCCTTGATACGCCCATAAACCTCGGTCGGCGCACGGCGGATGAGGTTCAAGGCAACCATGCCTCCCAGGGAATGGCCCACGATGACCAAGTTGCCGCGGGGAGCGCGCTCGCGGATGACGGCTAGGACGTCGTCGGCAGCCGCGTCAACGGTGCACTCTTCTGGGTCGACCGTGGAGGACTGCCCGTGCCCGCGCAGATCCACCAAGAGTGCGCGCGTATTGCGGCCACGCAGGTAATTGGCCTGGTCATAATAGGCTTCTGCGGACAGGCAATAGCCGTGGATGAAGACCACCGTCACCGGGGCGTCCTCTTGGCCAACTTCATACCAGGCAATGTCTAGGCCATCGTGGTCCACGGTGCCGGACGCGCTGATATCGGTAAGGCCCGGCTCGGTGGAGGGATCGTGCAAGCCCCCATAGAGCTTTTCTAGCTCGGCGCGGTGCGAGGGGCGCAGGCGCTTGAGCCAACTACGCGCCACAACGGAAGAACGTTTTCTCAATGCCATAACGGGATCAATACTAGACTGGTGGGCATGGCAAACGACCTCAGTGCCCAATTGCAGGCAAAATTCAATGCGAGTGCGCCGGACAAGGAGCCGGAGCGAGATACCCTCGGCCAGCTCATCGCCCTCATCCACAAGGTCACCGGGATCGAGGAAGACTTGGGCCGCGAGACCCGCCTGAAGGATATCGGGGTAGAGTCGCTCGATCTGGTGGAGCTCACTGTGCGCGCGGAAGAGGCCTTCCAGGTGCGTTTTTCTGAGGAGACGATGCTCAACAGCGAAACCATCGGCGATATCGCCGAGTATGTGGAGGATCACCAATGATTTCTTATCTATCAGACATGGACGGCGTGCTCATCAAAGAGGGTGAGATGATCCCTGGCGCCGATAAATTTATCCAGGCGCTTAAAGACAATGACATCGAGTACATGGTGCTGACCAATAACTCCATGTCCACCCCGCGGGATCTTTCTGCACGCCTGCGCAACACTGGCCTAGACATTCCGGCCGAGCGCATTTGGACTTCCGCCACCGCCACCGCGAATTTTCTTTCCAGCCAGGTAAGCTCCAGCAAGGCCTATGTGGTGGGCGAATCCGGTTTGACCACCGCTATGCACGAGGCTGGGTGGATCCTTACCAACGACGACCCTGATTTTGTGGTTCTCGGTGAAACCCGCACCTATTCTTTTGAGGCCATCACCAACGCGATTAACCTCATCCGCAACGGTGCTCGTTTTATCGCCACTAACCCGGATGTCACCGGCCCTGCCCCCACGGGCGTACTTCCGGCTACCGGCGCCGTGGCTGCGCTGATTACCGCCGCCACGAACCGCGAGCCTTATTACGTGGGCAAGCCTAACCCGGTCATGATGCGTTCTGCGCTGAATACTATCGGTGCACACTCGGAGCACACGGTTATGATTGGTGACCGCATGGATACCGATGTGAAGGCGGGCCTTGAAGCCGGCATGCGCACGGTGCTGGTGCGCTCCGGTATTTCCGATGACCACGAGATTTCCCGCTACCCGTACCGCCCGTCGGCCGTGCTCAAGTCCGTGGCCGAGCTGCCAGACAAGATCCTGGATCCTTTCGCAGAGGCGGAATAGTCCATAGCCGAGCGCACCATCCTGCGGCAGAAAGAAAGGGGTTGGCCAGCAGCAGCTGGTCCAACCCCTTTCGCACCCTCTAAGGCAGGCGCACGGCGGCAGTAAAGCCGTGGCGCTGCGCGAGGTAGCGCACGACGCAATCAAGCGCGTCCAGCTCCTCGCGGGTGCCGGTAAGCACCTGGTGGCAGCCGATACCGCTGCCCGCGTTGGCGCAGGCGTTACCGCCTTGGGCAAGCGCCGCTACGGAAAGCCCATCCCGGAACCAACGAGTGCACCACTGAGCGGTCAATGGGTCATCGCCCGGAATGATAAATTCCGACTCGGTACGGATGCACCGATCCATGGCGTGTTCAATCTCCGAGCGCAGCTTGCGCGGCATCCCGGAAATTTTAAGCACACCGGTGACCACGGTGGCGCCGCCGTTGACGGAGGGCCACGTGGAGGTGGAGGCCGGCTGTTCAACCGGCGCAGGGTTAACGCACGTATTCATAGCCGATTCTCCCTCGACATAGATCACCACCGCACGGGGCCTGCCGGCCCGGCGCGATGCAAGACGAGCTTCGTCTTCCCCAACGAACTGTCTGATGCGTCTGCTCACAATTTTCCTGCGTCACACCCCTCCCTACAACCCTCAACTTTCACTTCAACCCCCATTCGCTAAACCTCAACCCTAGGTACAGACTGGGGCCAAAGTTGCAGGTGAAACCAGTGTTACAAATGTGAAATTTGGAGTTTGCTGAGAAAATTCTGCCCTTCCTTGACGGCGGACTACAGAAACCCTGCTCACGCACGGGAAAGCGCTACTAGACCCTCACGCAACCACGACCCATGCGCTCACGCCGGCTTCCCGCACAGGATGGCCCCCTTTCGCACGAAATTCCCCGACATCTCCCCGCCCCGCGGGGGAGCCTTCCACCACACCACTTCACCCAGTGGAAGGCGCTCGCTCTGCCAAAGCGGGCGGATTACAGAGAGTTCCAGATGGCGGTATTCGTATCGTGCCAGAGGGGCTTGCACCACTCGCCAAAGTCGCGGTTTGTGAGCGCGACCATGGCATAGTCACCTGCCACCCAGAGGTAGGTGCCGGACATGCCGAAGTGACCGACGGCGTCGGCAGGCAGGGCGCCCATCCAGTGCTCCTTATCGCCGCGGATTTCAAAGCCTAGGCCCCAGGTGCAGTTTTTGAAGCTACCGTAGCCCGGAACGATGCCGCGCAATCCATCGAAGTGCACGCGGCGCATATCGGCCACGGTAGAGGGGTGCAGGAGTTGTGGATTCTGGACTTCCGCGGCAAAGGCCGCGAGGTCCTGCACCGTGGAAACCAAACCGTGCCCGGCCGAGCCTTCGAGCCGGGTGGACTCCATGCCCAACGGGGCCAAAATTCCTTCGCGCAGGTACTTGGCAAAGTCCATGCCCGTAGCTTCGGCCACGGTATCCGCGGCCCACTCATAACCGGCCGAGGAATAGATGCGGCGCTCACCCACCGGCTTCTGTGGCTCCCGGGAGTCAAAGGAAATGCCAGAGGCGTGCGCAAGCAGGTGCTCGAGCGTGGAGCCTTCCGGGCCGGCGGGCTGCTCAAGCTCCACGGCTCCTTCTTCCACGGCCAGCATCACGCCGTAGGCCACAACCAATTTGGTCACCGATGCCACCGGAAACTCACGGGCGGTATCCCCCACCGTTTCCTGCACCTCGCCACAGTGCAGCAAGGCTCCGGCCACCGCATCCGCGGGCCACTGGCTAATTTGGCTAAATTCACTCATACTCTCTAGCCTACTGAGCCGCATTCGGAAGGACTGGACCGCTGTGGGCGCACCTTTTCGAGCCGGTCACTCCTTTGGCCTACTGGGCCCGCGTACGCCTTGGGCCCACGAATCCCATATACCTTAGGTCTACTGGGCCCCGCACACCTTAGGTCCAAGGTGATCGGGCCGATCTGAGCGAATGGCCCCCTCAATTCAGCCCTAAAGGCCTCAGATCAGCCCGATCAAACTGGACCTAAGCCACAGAAGTCAGCGAACGCCCCTCGAAACCGCCCAACCGCCAGACGCATCAGGCCCACAGGAGGCCGCCCAAGTAAACCACCGGTTAAAATAACAAGAACATTTTATGGAATCGGGCAGGAAACGGTTGCACACCCATTAGACATGAGAAAACTTTCAACCATGTCTAATAATTCTAAGAACACGGGCAGCGCAGTTAACCGCCGCCGATTCCTGCAGACCTCGGGCACGGCCGGTGCCGCCATCGCTTTCTCCGGTGCAGCCGCCAACGCACAAAGCAGCCTCTCGCCGCGCGTGGAGCAGCACATGGTGGAGCCGAAGCTGGGCGAGCGGCCCTTCCTCCACGGTGTGGCCTCGGGTGACCCGATTCCGGACTCGGTCATCCTGTGGACCCGCGTGACCCCGGATGCCGATGCCATGCCGGGATCCGGCCTGGGCGAGGCCACCCGGGTGGAGTGGGAAATTGCCAAGGATGAGGGGTTCGGGGACGTCGTCAAGCAGGGCGAAGTGACCACCGACGCCAGCCAGGACCACACCGTGCACGTGGACCCGCATGGCTTGGAGCCGGAGACCGTGTACTTCTTCCGTTTTAAGGCGCAGGATAAGTACTCGCCCGTCGGCCGTACTAAGACCGCCCCGGCGCTGAGCGCCTCCCCGGAAGAGCTCACCTTCGGCGTGGCCAGCTGCGCAAACTGGGAGTCCGGCTTCTTCAACGCCTATGGCGATATTGCCCAGCGCGGCCGCGCGGATCAGCTGGATTACATGATTTTCTTGGGCGACTATATCTACGAGTATCCGCAGCGCGAATACGCCGGCTATGGGCCGGTGCGCCTGCACCACCCGGCGCACGAGATTTTCTCGTTGGAGGACTACCGCATCCGCTTTGGCCGCTACCGCACCGATGAGAACCTGCAGGCCGCGCACGGTGCGCTGCCGTGGGTTGTGGTGTGGGATGACCACGAGGTAGCCAACGATAACTGGCGCGAGGGCGCCGAGAACCACACCGAGGGCAAGGAAGGAGCCTTCCTGGACCGCCGCAAAGCCGCGATGCAGGCCTACTTTGAGTGGATGCCGGTGCGCGCGACCAACCCATCCGAGCAGGGCCACCTCTACCGCAGCCTGACCTTCGGTGATCTGGTGGAGCTGACCATGATGGATCTGCGCACCTACCGCGATGAGCAGGTGCGCTTTGGCCCGCGCAAGATGGCTGCGGAGGGCCGCACAATGCTCGGTTCTGAGCAGTACAATTGGCTGCTCAATAAGATTGAGACTTCTTCTGCCAAGTGGAATATGCTGGGCAATTCCGTCATGTTCTCCCCCATGAACCTGGCTACCCTGCAACAAGATGACAAGACCAAGCCGGTCTCTTCCTCGCTGTCTTCCAATATCACCGGCATTCCGGTTAACGGCGACCAGTGGGATGGTTACTCGGCGGAGCGCCGCTTGCTTATCGACGCCCTCTCTAAGCACAACTCCCACACCCTCTTTGTCACCGGCGATATCCACTCCGAGTGGGCGCACAATATCAGCAAGGATGGCCGCATCTTCGGCGCCGAGATGGTCTGCGCCTCCGTGTCTGCGCCGAATGTTAACGAGCAGCTGAAGCTGCCGGAGGGCAATGAGCTGTCCAAGCTGGCCGAGCGCTACTTGATGGGCGCCAACCCGCACACCCGCCACGTGGATCTGGACCACCACGGCTACAGCTTTGTCACCGTGCGCCCGGATTCGGCGGAAATGCACTGGTTGCGCGTGGATAACCTGCTCACCGCCAAGTCCCCGGTGCGCGAGGCCGTGACCATGACCTGGCGCCCGGGTGAGGGCTACACCAAGTAGCTGTAATCTCTGTCACATAACAGGTACTCGGCGTTAACGAACGAGTAGTGCACCTTCGATAGGCACAGTGAAAGACCCTCTCTGGGGAATTTCACTACCTATCACTCGCCCGCCTTTCGGGCCCCCTTTGGTGCCGCGGATTCTTCCCTAGTCCGCGGCATACTCATAGTCGATGTAGCCGCGCTCGCCGCCTAGGTAGAACGTATCCTGGTCCGGCTCGTTGAGCTCGAGGCCTTCGCGCCAGCGGCGCACCAGGTCCGGGTTGGCGATGAGCTGGCGGCCCACCACTGCAGCATCCACGTAGTCCAGCTCGATTTCGCGCTGGGCATCCTCCTTGGAGGTAATCGTGGGGAAGCCATCATTCATGAGCACCTTGGTCACGCCGTTTGCGCGTGCCTTCTGCGCCAGCGTGGCGATGAGCTCGCTGTCCGGCTCGCCATGCAGCAAGGACACATAGGCCAGGTTCAGCGGCGCCAGGGCGTCGAGAAGCCCGCCGTAGGTAGCCAGCATGTCTTCCTGATCGTCTTCGATGACACCCTGCACGTTGTGTGCCGGGGAGAAACGCACGCCAACGCGGTCGGCACCGATCTCCTCCACCACGGCGCGGATGACCATCTCTGGCAGGCGCCAGCGATTTTCCGGGCTGCCGCCGAATTCATCCTCGCGCTTATTGGCAGATGGCGCCATGAACTCGTGCAGCAGGTAGCCGTTGGCGCCGTGGATCTCCACGCCATCGACACCAGCATCAATAGCCCGGCGCGCGCCCTGGCGGAATTCGTCCACGATGCGCGGCAGCTCTTCCTTCTTCAGCTCGCGCGGCACCGGCGCGTCCATCTTGCCAGCGAAGCCACGCACGGTTCCGCCCCAATCAAAGGCGCTCGGCGCCTCCGGGTTCGCACCGTCGATCAGGTCTGGGTGGCTGGTGCGGCCGCCGTGCATGATCTGCATGAACAGGGTGCCGCCTTCCTCGTGCACTCGGTCTGCGACGACGCGCCAGCCTTCTGCCTGCTCGTCGGTCGCAATACCTGCCTGGCCCGGGAATGCGCGGTTGGTCCACGCCGGGAAGGTTCCCTCCGTAACTACCAGACCGGCCGTTGCACGCTGCGAGTAGTACTTCTGGTGCAGCTCGGTAGGTACACCGCTTTCGCCTGCACGCTGGCGGGTCAGTGCCGCCATGGTGACGCGATTATCTAGCTTGAATCGGCCAAGTTCCAGTGGTTCGAAAAGTGAAGTCATGCCCAGTGCAACACGCAGCCGGTCCGCACTATTTCATCTCTGCCGAACAAAATCCTTTATGCACGTCAGAGGCGCCACTCTAATGTTAAAGTGATCCGCGTCCACATCGCCGACTCCCCTAAGTGATACCCCATGCTCAAACGCGCCTCCGCCCTCGTCCTCGCCACGCTCTGCGCTACGAGCCTGAGCGCTTGCGGTTCCGATAGCGAACCATCCTCTACCGATGCGGAGCCGGTCTTTAGCCAGCAGCACAGCCCCGAGGCACCTGCCACGGTGACCAAGACCATGGACCGTAATGAGGGAGCCGGCGAAGAAGCCAATGAAGCGACCACGCCTGAAGCCGAAAACAACGAGCAGGCGCCCGCACCTAAAAAGGGAAATCACAGTATCAATTCTGGGCAGATAGGCGGCGACTGCGGTTACACCGACCAGGGCGATAGCATCCACGCGGTAGAGCACACCTCATGCGAGTTCACCGGCGCGATTTTTGATGAAGCTATCACCCATACGTTTACCTACACGCACCGCAACAAGAGGGTCAACGGCTCCTATAACACCCGCATTTCTGCGGTGAGCCCGCAAACCAAGCAGGCTTATGATCTGTTCTGCGCCATCGGCTCAGACGTGCGCACATTCCATTGCCAAAAGGATAATGACACCAGCGTGTATGCCAGCTTTACCTCGCCCAATAATGAGCGCTGGACGGACCGACTTACTGTAGAAGGCCAGCCCTACTAGCGCGGCTCTGCCGGGATCTCTTGGCCGGTGCTGCCGGCGGTTCCGGACGCTTGGGCGCCGGCGCCGGCATCACTTCCGGCAGTGGGCGCAGTGCCAGCCCCGTTGCCGGAATCGGTCCCGCCGTTGGCGGCACTCGGGGCGGGCGAGGCATTACCCGTGGCGCCCGCTCCCTGACTACCGCCGCCGGCAGGCGAATCGGTCGCGCCAGCGCCATTAGAGCCTTGCGGGTCGGCGGTCTCCGTGGCACCAGAGCTGTCCTCCGTCGGCTCGTACTTCGTGCCGGTTTCGGTGGTTTCGGGGGTGGGATTGGTGGAGGGGGCGTCGGAAAGCTGCGAGGAAGAGGCCTCCGCGCCGCTATCGCGCCAATGCTCGGGCGAAAGCCAGCCCGCATCCGCATTTTCGGGATTGCTCGAGGCCAGGGCCAAGGCGCCGACGACAAGCAGAGCCAGGATGAGGCCCGTGGTAGAGGCGCGGACCCGGCCGCCAATGGTGGCGATCTTCTGAAACTTGGTATTGGTCTCCAGCGCGCGCCAGATGCCCTGGGTGGGCTCAGGCTCTTTTTCGTCATCATCCGGCAGTGCGGGCTTTCCGGGGCCGTCGCTATCCGGGCCATCCGCCTCGGGCGTCTGGCGTTCCGGCTGGGGATCGGGGCGCGAGCCCTCCCCTGCCGCGGAGGCATCCTTGACGGATTCTTGGGCCGCAGTATTGTCGCCCACCGGAAGAAGCGGGCGCTGGATTTCGTCCAAGTCGGCCACGTTGTAGTGATCCCAGAACGCGGAAAGCAGCGCGGAGCGGATGGCGCGCTCCACCGCCCACTGGCGGGCGGGGTTTACGGTGACCAGCACGCGGTAGGTCACGTGCCAGGACTGGCCGGCCGCCTGCGGGGCAACCAGCTGGGTGGCCGGTAGAACCTCGAGCTCGCCATTGACGTCCACGGCGATGGACGGTTCCTGGATGGCTTGCTCGGAAATCGTGCGCACTCGGCGCGTGATTTCTGGCAGGGTCTCGCCTTCTTGCACCGGCACGTCAAAGTTGACCACGGCGCGCGACCACTCCTGGGAGTAGTTGGTGACCGCGCCGGCCGAGCTATTGGGCACGGTGACCAGCTCGCCGGTGGGCGTGCGCACCTTGGTGGTGCGCAGGGTCAGCATCACCACGGTGCCTTCCACGTCGGTCACGCCATCGAAGCTGACATAGTCGCCCACGCCAAATTGCTTTTCCGAAAGGATGAAGAAGCCGGAGAGAAAGTCAGCAATGATGGACTGGGCGCCAAAGCCCACGGCGGCCGAGACTATCGTCGCCGGCACCGCCGCACCTACCGCTGGCACGCCGAGATTGGTCAGCGCGGCCCAGATGATGAGGAAGTACGCCGCCGCCTGCACGATGTAGACCAGCGCACCGGTCAGCGCCAAGCGCGCCTTGGTAGCTTCTTCCTCTTCATCGAGGCGGTGCTCCATAATGCGGATGGCCAGCCTGCCGATGCGCGGGATCAAAATGCCTATCAGCAATAGCGCGATAAGCGGCAAGCCATGGTCAACAAAAAGGCTCCACAGCTCGTAGAAGTAATACTTCAGATTCATGCCCCTAGAGTAGGCCGCCTGCCTGAAAACTGGATGCCAGTTGACTGCCAGCAACCGTGCAAAGCCCGCCCCTGCCGGCGCGCACCCTCTGTGCCCTGCGCAAACTCCTGCGGACTCGGCCAGGCTTGGCTACTCTGTGGGGCATGAAGAAATCATTCCTTATCCCCTTCTTTTCCCTTGCACTCTTTACCACCGGCTGCGGCGGCAGCGATGACACCGCCACCACCATCTCCACGGTGAAGGAAACCGTGACGGAGACCGCCTCCGAGACCAGCACCACCGAAACAAGCACGGAGGAATCGACCACGGAAGAAACCACGACCGAAACTCCGCAGGAGCGCGAGCCGCGCACGCAGACCCCGGAGCCGGCAACGAATAACCAGCAGCAGGCCAACACCGCGGGGTATCAGTGCGCGGACGGCACCTGGGTGGAGTTTGCCGGACTGTGCAAGGAATCCAATAACCAGCCGCCGGTCCAGCCGGCGCCGCAGCAACAGGCACCGCAGCAGGGCCAAGCCAATAACGGCGGCCCGAGCGCGGATTGCCCGGCCTACCTGTGCGGCTATGGCAACGATGCCAATGGCAACCGGAATAAGAGCTCCGGAGAAATCCAGACCCAACATGGCTGCGAGCAGGGCTATATCACGGACCCACAGGTCTGCGGCGCGGTGGGGCGCTAAGCCGTTTCCCGCCAGGCCTCCGCGAACTAGGCCGCCGCGCTAAACCGCAATGCCGAAGCCATAAGACCTAGTCGCGGGAGTTATAACGCTTCATGAGGCGGTCAATGAGCTCATCGGTAAGCTTGTCATCTTCCAAGATGGAATCCAGCAGACGCTGCGATTCCTCATGGGAGGCTCGCTCTTCTGCCTCATAGGAGTCACCGCTAAGGTCCACGCCGAAGTCGGTGTTTTCGGACTCGGTGGCCTGGACGCTGAGCTGATCGACGTCTGATTCAAACGACTGCATAAACTCGCTAGCCTCCGCAGCGGCCTCCTTGCGACGTTTGCCGGAGCGCACTTCCTTTTCGATGCGGCGCTGCAGTGCAGCCTCCATCTGACGGTGGCGCCAGGAGCGCACGCGGTGCGGCTCTAGCCGACGCCCCACCGCGCGGCTCTTATTCTCGGCCTTCTTCGCCAGCACCTTCACCTGCGCGGCGGTGTCATTAATCGGCGCCCACTCCTGGTACGCCGGCACGCGCCAGCCTGCCCAGATGCCCAGCAGCGCCAAGAAGATGGAAACCAGCGGCCCGATAATCATGCCCACGGCCATCATGTCATAGTGGTGGCCCACCAAGACGATGATTGCGCAGGCCACGGCCGGGATAACCGTCGGCTGGTTATCGCCAAAGACGCTAGGCTCGCGCCCCATGACGATGTCACGAATCATGGACCCGCCCGTGGCGGTGAACACGCCCATCATGATGCACGGGATAAGCGGCAGCCCATAGGTAATGGCTTTCACGGCGCCGGTAGCGGCCCAGAGGCCGGATACGACGGCGTCGCCATGCGCTTGCAGATAATCCCAGGTCTTGCCCTTGAAGTAGACAAAGCGGGCAATGAGCGCACCAGCAAAGGCCAGGTAAAGGTACTCCGGCTGGTTCATGGCCGCCACGGTGCCGCGGTTAATAAGGACGTCGCGCACCATGCCGCCGCCCAGGGAAGAAAACATCGCGATAAAGAAAAAGCCGATGATGTCATAGCCGCGCTTGCGCGCCATAGTGCCGCCGATGATTCCCATCAGCAGCACGCCGCTGATATCGGACCAGCGGTAGAGAGATTCAATGAGCGGATCCACTTCAACCATATGGTTATTAGACTTCACCGCCCGCCACCGCGCAATTAGCACACCCATATGCGCAGCCAGGCAGGAGAAAAGGCGCCGGCATTGCTTGCCGACGCCTCCCTCTCACCGTGGGGCCACCGGGGCTCGAACCCGGGACCAACGGATTATGAGTCCGTAGCTCTAACCGACTGAGCTATAGCCCCACGCGGATCACACACCGCTAGGGCGAAGATCCGCTCTCAAAAGAGTAGCCAATGCGAGGCTAAAGACCAATTTGCCCAGCGCAGTGCAACCCCATCCGGTATAAGTAAATTATGCGCCACATCACAGCCTCTTTCCTTATCGCCGCTGCCCTTACCCTCTCCGCCTGCTCCGCCGATTCGGACCAGGCCTCCTCCACTAACTCCGACGAAAACTCCTCTAACAGCCAAGGTTCTACCAAAGACGCGAAAGCCGTCATTGGCACGTGGGAACAAAAAATTGGCGAAGGTGAGCACACATCTACCTTCACCGCTAGCGTGACCGAAGATGTCATTACCGTAGAGTGGGATTACGGCTCCGACAATAATGAGCCACTATGGATTGGAACCTTTGACGCCGCCAAGGCAGCCACGGGCGAAACGGTAGCCTCCAAGAAAGACGCCGGTGGCGTGGATCCTGTATCCGATGGCATGATGCCGGACAACCTGGACTTCAAGCTCGAAGACGATCAGCTTAAATTCAAGTTCAAGACGGAAAGTGTCCCACTGGACGTCGCGCTGAGGAAGATTGACGACGAGCCCAAAGTCACAAGTGAGCTCCAAAACACCGATTCCACCCGATCCTTCAAAGACAACGTTCTGGAAATCCCAACCGCCACGGTCAAAATTACCGGACACCACGTCATCGACCCGGGCTCGCCCGGCAATAGGATTGGCGATAAACCCATCGTTGTCTTCGACTACGAGATGACCAATAAGACGGACAAAGAGCTGCGCACCGCGGATTTCACTTCCATGTTCACCGCAATCCAGGACAACGACGAGAACGCCATCAACGAGCTCAAGACCGGCTTCAGCGAAAACATCGACACTGACAACATGATGGACAAGATCAAAAAGGGCGGCACGGTCAAGAGCTCCGCCGCCTTCGAGCTCGATGACCTTACCACCCCAGTAGAACTCGTAGCCAGGGAAAAATACGGCGAAGAAGAAGTGGGCTCACAAACCTACAAGTTGGAAGATTCTACCCCGATGGATCCGGCACCGAGGGACGAAGGCTCCAGCCCAGAGCTGCCGAAGAAAAAAGAGAAAGACACTCATTCCGTCTAGATCCGCGGTGAATGCGGTTGCCCAGCCTTACTCCCCCTCAACTCGAGGCGGTTCGGAATTAGGTCTATGCAAACGTTACCCCTGCTTTTACCTCCGGTTTCTCCACAGCATAGAATCATCAGTGACATTCACCCCGATGTCACTATTTCTGTGATGGGAGATACACATGGCAACACTAGATTCCCTTTTGGCACCCGGCGCGGTGGAGCTGCACGGCGCCGCGGATAACTGGAGGCAGGCCATCCGGCTCGCGGGCTCGCTGCTGGAAGAAGCAGGCACGATCACCGCGGACTACACGAACGCGATGGTGCGGTCCGTAGAAGAAACAGGCCCCTACATTGTGGTTGCTCCTGGCTTCGCATTCGCGCACGCGCGTCCTTCGGAGGCGGTTAAGGAGACCTCCCTGTCGTGGGTGCGGCTGGATAAGCCAGTGGAATTCGGCCATGACTCTAATGATCCCGTCGACTTAGTCGTAGCTTTTGCCGCGCGCAACGACTCCGAGCACCTGCAGGCGATGAAGCAGCTGGCAAAGCTGCTAGCCACCAAGCGTGACGAGCTCAATCGGGCGGAATCCGAAGAGGAACTGCGCGCAATTCTCGCCGCATCGACCTCGAGCAAGAAGCAGCCGGCCGCCAGGCCGCAGGCAGCATCAAAGCCCCAGGAAACAAAGCACACGGCAGCAGATTCTGTCGCGTCCAAGGGAAAGATCCTCACGGTCTGCGGCAATGGCCTGGGAACCTCGCTATTCCTTAAGAACACGCTCGAGCAGGTTCTCGATGAATGGGGCTGGGGACCGTACCTGAATGTAGAAGCCACGGACACCATCTCCGCAAAGGGCCGTGCGAGCGAGGCGGATTTCCTGCTCACCTCCGGCGAAATTGCGGCAACGCTTGGCGATGTCGGCGTTCCCGTCTACGTCATCCAAGACTTCACCTCTATGTCTGAAATCGATGGGGCTCTGCGCGAGCTCTATGACATCTAAGGAGCATCCTCATGGATTTTCTTCTTGCTATAGCAAACTTCCTTGTCAATGAGATCCTCTCCGTACCGGCATTCCTCATCGGTATCATTACCGCGGTCGGCTTGGCCGCGATGGGACGCGGCACCGGCAAAACCATTGGCGGCGCCATCAAGGCCACGCTTGGCTTCTTGCTCATTGGTGCCGGCGCCGGTCTCGTCACCGATTCGCTGGAGCCGCTCGGCGCCATGATTACGGGCGCCACCGGCGCGCAAGGCGTGGTTCCCACCAATGAGGCCATCGTCGGCATTGCCCAAGACCAGTTCGGCAGCCAGGTCGCCTGGATTATGATCCTCGGCTTTGTGGTCTCCCTGCTCCTCGCCCGCTTCACGCCCATGAGCTACGTATTCCTCACCGGCCACCACGTCCTCTTCATGGCTACCCTTCTGACCATGGTGCTCGCCCCTGCCGGGTACTCGTCCTGGGTCGTCATCGCCTTTGGCGCGGCCCTGCTCGGCATCCTCATGGTCTCGCTGCCGGCTATCGCCCACCCATTTACCCGCCGGATTACCGGCGATGACTCCGTTGCCATCGGGCATTTCGGCACTGTGGGGTACTTGGCTGCGGGCGGCGTCGGCAAGCTGGTGGGCGGCAAGGGAAAGAAAATGTCGCCCTCCACTGAAGACCTGAAGCTGCCGGAAGGCCTGCGCTTCTTGCGCGATTCTATGGTGGCAACCGCCCTCTCCATGGCGTTGATGTACGTGGTGCTCGCCGTGCTATTCATTGCCCGCGCCGGTTCGGAGGAAGCTTTTACCGCCTTCCCTGATGGCGCCACCAATGTGGGCAATTTCTTGATGCAGTCCGTCACCCAAGGCCTCCAGTTCGGCGTGGCTGTGGCCGTCATCCTCTTTGGCGTGCGCACCATTTTGGGCGAGCTCGTGCCCGCGTTCCAGGGCATCGCGGCCAAGGTCGTGCCCGGCGCGATTCCCGCACTGGATGCGCCCATCGTCTTCCCTTATGCCCAGAATGCAGTCCTCATCGGCTTCATCTCTTCCTTCGTGGGCGGGCTGGTGGGCCTCGCCGTGCTGTCCACCTGGCTCAACCCGGCCTTCGGCGTTGCCCTGATTCTGCCGGGCCTCGTGCCGCACTTCTTTACCGGCGGCGCGGCCGGCGTTTACGGCAATGCCACCGGTGGACGCCGCGGCGCGGCACTCGGCGCCTTTGTCAACGGCCTCATTATTACCTTCCTGCCGGCGTTCCTCCTCAGCGTCCTGGGTTCCTTCGGCTCCGCGAATACCACCTTCGGCGATGCTGACTTTGGCTGGCTCGGCCTGCTGCTGGGCTGGTCCATCCACGCCGATGGCGCTCTGGGGCTTTTCTTCATTGCCCTTATTGCGCTGGCTATTTTGGCTCTGGGCTGGGTATGCCAGCGCACGCTTGTCGACGCCCACTGGGACCCCACTCCCCACCGTCCTTCCCCCACCAGCAACGAGGATGCCGCCGCAACCAGCGGTGCAACCGGCGCGGCCACTTCGTCCGGCACGGCCACGAAATATCCGAAAGTGCTACCGCCTGAAGGCGCGCCAACTCCGCCTTCCCGCATAGACCACTAGCTGCGCGCCACGACCCGAAGGGCGCTACAGTATCCCTATGCAGCGCCCTTCCACATTTCCCGTAGCGCCCCTCCTTCTCGCCGCCGGCCTCACCGTGAGCGCCTGCGGCACCGGCTCCGATTCCGATAACAACTCCGCGCCGGAAAACGAGCCAGCCTTCTCCACCGCACAGGACAATAGCTCTGCCGCGGGCGAAGCCGAAGCAGAATCCAGCCCGGAGAAGGACACGAAGCAACCCCGCACCGAGACGGTCACTAAACAGACCGAACCGGATCAGCCCGCTCCGCCAGCCGGCGGCAACCACAACATCAATGTGGGCCAGATTGGCGGCTACTGCGGCACATCCTCGTCTGGCGATTCCATCGACGCCGGCGATGCAACCTCCTGCGAATTCGCCGCCGCGGTCTTTGACGCCGCGATGCAGGCTAGCTACACCATGCGTTCGAAAGATCCCACAGTAACGGCGGTATACCACGCAGATATCACCGCCAGCAGCCCAGTGACCAAACAGTCCTATAACCTGGATTGCCGCATGGGCAGCGATCAGCGGGTGCTCACCTGCGAAAAGCCCGGCGATAAAACGGTGCGCGTCTCTTTTGAAACCGCGGACCGAAGCGTGTGGACCAAGCGCGTGGCCACTACCAACTAACCGCTACTCCAGGAACTAACCAGACCGAACTAGAACAACCGTTCAGCAAACCATTCTGCAATGAAGCCTTCCTTCTTATCGCGCGCAGCGGCCACGGTTTCAACGAGCTCCACAATCTCTTCATCGGCGATTGGCCCCAGCCCAAAGCCTTCGATTTCTAAATAGGTGGAGGCACATACCCAGGCGATTCGCTTATTGCCGTCGACGAATGCATGCGCTTTGCCAGATAGTGCAACAACGCTGCAGCCCTATCCAGTGCAGATGGGTGCAAGTACTCTCCGCCGAAGGTCTGTAAAGGGGTGGCCAATGCTGACTCAAGTTTCGAGCGGTCGAGGAGGTTGCCATCCCGACCGATGAGTTGACGGTTCAGTCGAACTACGTCTTCCACCGGAAGACAATACTCATTCATCGGGTTGCAAGGATCTCAAGAGCGCCCTTCCAGCGTTCTGCTGAAGCTTGCAAGCGCTGCTGCAGATCGGCACCGGAAAGATTCTGCACAGAAAGCATAGGCCGCGTCGGCCCTTCAGCACCACGAGCTTCCTGCAAGGCATAGTATTTTTTCATTTCCAGCTGCGAAATCGGCTCGTTAGCATTCGCCTCGGGGCCCATCTGACCACGAGCGACGATCCATGGACGTTCCGAGTGCGTAAGTTCAATCAATTCATCGGATGTCTTATCACCATAAAAGGCAATCACGGCATCGATGATCTTTTCGGCTTCGTCCCCTATAGCCTCTACATCAGCTCCCGGTAACACCGTAGAGGTTTTCTCGGAGCGTTGAAATTTATTCTCGCGATAGAGGTTGGGTTCAACCGGACCGTCTTTCCACGCCTGAAACTCATTCGAGACAAGAGGTCGCCCGTACCAGCCCAGGCTCCATGCTTGGCAGTAATACGTAAGCTTCTCCAGCTTCCAAGCATCAACCCACCCCAGTTTGTTGTAGATAACCTGCGCGACGTCTACTGCTGTAGCCATGGCCCCTCCTCTCCTAGTGCGAAACAATTTTTACGTGTATAAAGCCAAAATTCTTAAGCCAGTATAGCCTTCCTCATCTGCTATATGAAGGCCACGGCAGCTCCACGTCCACAGGCACGCCGGCGAGGGTGTCCAGTGTTTTCTTGAACTCGGCAAGGTCGATGCCTACCTCCTTATAGCCTCTGCCATGGCTTCGGGGATGCATTCGGCACGGGTGCGGAGGAAGGCACCGTCGGCAGTCAGGGCAGCGAGGGTGCAGCGGTCATCGTCAGGGTCGCACCAGTGCTCCACATAGGCCTGCTTTTCCAGGCGCTTGAGCAGCGGCGTGAGCGTGCCGCTATCTTGACCCAGGCGGGAGCGATGAATTTCAACGGCACCGGTCAATCCGCTTCCCACAGCACCAGTATGACCAAGTACTGCGGATAGGTGATCCCGAGCTCTGCCAACAGCGGGCGGTAGGGACGCGCCGCTGCACAGCACCCTGCCAACGCTCCAAGCCTGCCCTTACTCCAACGCCACCCGCGGCAATATCGAGGTCACCGTCAGCGTCGTCGAAGACTAGCGTTCTTGCGTACAATCGGCGGACGTACAAAGACCCAATAGAAAAGGAGTCATCATGGACGCCGTTTACACCACCGAAGCACTCTCCACCGGAGCAGGCCGCGACGGCCGCTCTGTAGTCAAGGATTCCGATCTGGACTTCACCATGACCGCCCCGAAGGAGATGGGCGGCAGCGGTGAGGGCGCTAACCCAGAGCAGCTCTTCGCTGCCGGTTACGCCGCTTGCTACCACTCCGCACTGAAGGCAGTGGCCAAGGACAAGGGCGTAGACGCGGAGAACTCCACCGTCGGTGCCCGCGTTTCCCTGGGCAAGAACGACGAGGGCTTCTACCTCGGCGTAGACCTCGAGGTCACCATCCCAGGCGTTGAGGACGACAAGGCACAAGAGCTTGCCGACGCCGCCCACCAGATGTGCCCTTACTCCAAGGCCACCCGCGGCAACATCGAAGTCAACGTTGGTGTTGCGCAGGACTAATTTCTAGTCCTTCCCCAGCCCACGCCGCGCTGCCATGCGCGCCGCGTGGGTATTTTTATGCCTTGTACGCATTCTTTTGTCGGCGCCAGGAAAAACGGGTTAAGTAGCAAAAAGTGTGTCTGAGTTACAGTGATCTTGCTGCTCAGGTTGGGTAAATGGGGCGGATATAAGGTCTTGGTGCTTATATCCGCCCGTTTCGTGTTCAATCCATCGGAATGGCACCCCCATGTGCTAGTCGGGGGTTGGTGTGCTTTCCGGGTGAGTAAAAACAGGCCACGATGCCCGGTATGTACTGGGCAAATGAAGAAGAGCGTGTCAAGTTGTTTGTGTGTGGGGCGGGGTTTATAGGTATTTGTCGAAGCGGTCGGGGTAGGCCACGGCCATTTGGTTGATGGCTTGTTTCCAGCCGGATACTCGGGCTCCTTCCAT
>NZ_JAKRNF010000023.1:0-29080 GCF_022347225.1 Corynebacterium sp. ACRPQ | reverse complement strand
GGGGCTGCCAGGAGGGGGCGTCGGCAAGCGGGGTGGCACCCACCGAGGTAGGCAGCGGCCGCTCGGGCTCGGGCTGGGCGCAGCCGGCGAGGCAGAAAGCGGCCAGGATGGCGAAAATGAGAGTGCGCTGCATTGAAAATCCCCCCGAATTGAAAAGTGCAACGCCCCGAAGTTTAGCGGCTGACTGTGAATCACGCACTCCAACTTTTGTATAGCGCGCGAATCGCTAGAATGTCAGACATGCCTAATACTTCCCAGTCGCAACAGTGGTTTGAGCGTTCCTCCAAGGTGATTCCGGGCGGGGTGAACTCGCCGGTGCGCGCGTTTGGCTCCGTGGGTGGCCAGGCTCGCGTAATTGAGCGCGGTGCGGGCTCGCGCCTGTGGGACGTCGACGGCAACGAGTACGTTGACCTGGTTAGCTCCTATGGCCCGATGATTCACGGCAATGCGCACCCAGAGATTGTGGAGGCCGTGCAGCAGGCCGCTGCGGGTGGCTTGAGCTTCGGCTCGCCCACCGAGGGTGAGGCTTTGCTCGCGGAGGCCATCGTCGCGCGCACCGCGGCCGATAAGGTGCGCATGGTTAACTCCGGCACCGAGGCCACTATGTCTGCGGTCCGCCTGGCCCGCGGCTATACCGGCCGCGCCAAGGTATTGAAGTTCGAGGGTTGCTACCACGGCCACGTGGACGCCCTGCTGGCCTCGGCCGGTTCCGGTGTGGCGACCTTTGCGCTGCCGGATTCCCCGGGTGTTACGGGCGCGACGGCGGCCGATACCATCGTCGTTCCCTATAACGATATCGAGGCCGTGCGCGAGGCATTTGCGCAGCACCCGGGCGAGATTGCCTGCATCATCGCGGAAGCCTCGGCCGGCAACATGGGCACCGTGGCACCAGAGGAAGGCTTCAACGCCGCGCTTGCCGACGTCGCCCATAGCGACGGCGCCCTCCTCATCCTCGACGAGGTCATGACCGGCTTCCGCACCTCCTATAAGGGTTGGTACGGCGTCGACGGCGTGGCGGCGGACCTGGTGACCTTCGGCAAGGTCGTCTCCGGCGGCCTGCCGGCCGCTGCTTTCGGCGGCCGCGCCGAAGTTATGGACTACCTTGCTCCGGACGGTCCGGTCTACCAGGCTGGCACGCTGTCCGGTAATCCGGTGGCCATGGCCTCTGGCCTGAAGTCTTTGGAGCTGGCCGATGAATCGCTCTACGAGCGCCTGCAGGCCAACGCGGACCGCCTGACCGGCATGATTTCTTCCGCGCTGTCGGCCGAGGGCGTAGCGCACCACATCCAGCGGGCGTCTTCGATGTTCTCCATCCGCTTTGCCGAGGGCGAGGGCCGCAACTTTGCCGATATGCAGGCGGCCGAGACCTTCCGCTTCACCCCGTTCTTCCACGCCCTGCTGGATAACGGCATCTACGTCGCGCCGAGCCCATTCGAGACCTGGTTTGTCTCGGATGCTCTTACCGACGCCGACTTTGAACTCATCGAAGCCGCCCTCAAGCCCGCCGCGCAGGCGGCGGCCGCCGCGCGTCCCGCACATTAAGTCCCGCACACCAAGGAGAGACATGACACGCACCATCGTTCACCTCGTGCGCCACGGCGAGGTCCACAACCCGGAGAAGATCCTCTACGGTCGCATCCCGGGCTATCACCTGTCCTCGCGCGGGCATTCCATGGCGGCGCGCACCGCGGAGTCCTTCCGCGACCACGATGCGACCTACCTGGCGGCCTCGCCGCTGCAGCGCGCCCAGGAAACCGCGCGGCCGATTGCGCAGGTAACGGGGCTAGACGTGGACGTCGATAAGACGCTCATCGAGTCCGGCAACCGCTTCGAGGGCCTGCGCACAAAAGGCCTGCGTTCCGCGCTGTGGAACCCGCGCCGCTGGCCGCTGCTGGTCAACCCGCTGGAGCCCTCGTGGGGCGAGCCCTATGAGCAGATTGCCGAGCGCATGCTGGGCTCCATCGAACGCGCCCGCACCGCCGCGGCCGGCCACGAGGCGATCTTGGTCAGCCACCAGCTGCCCATCGTGATGGTGCAGCGCACCGTGCTGGGCCAGCGCCTGCCGCACGCGCCGTGGAACCGCGAATGCGACCTGGCCTCGGTTACCTCCCTGCTTTTCGATGACAACCAGGTCACCGACATCTTCTACTCCTCGCCGGCCCAGGAGATTTAATGGCACTACAACGCAAACGCGCGATTGGCGCGGTGCTAGCGGCGGTCGTCGCCCTGCCGCTTGCCGGTTGCTCGCAGGACGCCGATAACGCGCAAAACGCGGTGGCTACCGGCGGCAACTTCGAATTCATCACGCCCGGCGGCGAAAAGGTCATCAACTACGAGGAATCCGAGCGCAAGCCGCTGCGCACCTTCTCCGGCGAGGATGTGCGCGATACGGATAAGACCATTTCCCTGGAGGACTATGAGGGCGAAATCGTCGTGCTCAACTCCTGGGGCCAGTGGTGCGCTCCGTGCCGCGCCGAGGCCGATGACCTCCAAGAAGTCCACTCCGAGCTGCAAAAGCGGAAGATTGGCACTGTCTTGGGCATCAATGTGCGCGACTATAACCCGCAGGTGTCCAATGACTTCCTCGAAGACAACGGGCTGAAGTATCCCTCCATCTACGATCCGCCGTTTAAGACCGCGGCGGCCCTGGGCGGCGTGCCCACCTCTGTGGTCCCGACCACCATCGTCTTGGATAAACAGCACCGCCCGGCTACGGTCTTTTTGCGGTCCATCACCGCTCAAGATGTGATGGACGTAGTGGACAAATTAGAAAAGGAATAAATGGACAACGCAGCGAGCATCGGCAACTCTTTTGCCGAAGCCGCGACCTCCGGCCCTCTCATTCTGGGCCTGTTCGCGGCCGCCGTGGCGGGGCTGGTGAGTTTTGCCAGCCCGTGCGTCGTCCCACTGGTGCCTGGCTATATTTCCTACCTGGCCGGCGTAGTGGGCGGCGAGGTTACGTTTGACGGTGAGTTGGGGGTGGGCGTCGGCAAGCGCAGGCAATGGGCCGTGGTACTGGCTGCCGCCTTGTTCATCCTGGGCTTTACCGTGATTTTCCTGCTGGCGACGGTCTCCGTATTCGGCGCGATTTCCGCGCTCCGGCTCAATGAGGAGACGCTCATGCGCATCGGCGGCGGCGTGACCATTCTGATGGGTGTGGTTTTCCTCGGCGCGATCCCGGCGCTGCAAAAGGATACCCGCATGGCACCGAAGCGCTGGACCACCTGGCTGGGCGCGCCGCTGCTGGGCGGGATTTTCGCGCTGGGTTGGACGCCGTGCTTGGGCCCAACGCTGGCCGCCATTATTTCCGTATCGGCCGGCACCGAAGGCATGACGGCCGCGCGCGGCGTGCTGCTTATCATTTTTTATTGCCTGGGCTTGGGCCTGCCGTTCCTGCTGGTGGCGCTGGGCTCCGCGCGGGCGATGCGCTCGATTTCGTGGGCCCGCAAGCACTCGCATACCATCCAGGTCATCGGCGGCATGGCCATGATCCTCGTCGGCTTGGCCCTGGTAACCGGCCTGTGGGGCGAGTTTATTAGCCTCATCCGCCAGTGGACCGGCAACTTTGGCGCAACCCTGATTTAGGAGAGACGTGAAATACTTCCGCAAAGCCTGGCATTGGCTGACCAGCATGCGCACGGCGCTGGCGCTGCTTTTCTTGCTGGCGCTGGCCGCGATTCCCGGTTCCTTGCTGCCGCAGCGCGACCTCAACGAGCAGAACGTGCAGGACTTCATCGAGTCCAACGGCAACGTAGCGAAGATCTACGACAAGCTGCAGCTTTTCGACGTCTTTTCTTCCGTCTGGTTCCAGGCCATCTTCATCCTCTTGGCCATTTCCCTAGTGGGCTGCATCCTGCCGCGCTCCTGGGATCACTACAAGGTGTGGAAGACCCCGCCAACGCGCGCGCCGAAGTACCTCCACAAGCTGCCGCTGGCGGCCGAGGGGCATTCGGATAAGAGCGAGGACGAGCTATCCGCGGAAATCAAAAAGCGCCTGAAGAAGTGGCGTGTGGCCGAGTACTCCCCTGAAGAAGACCGTGCCGGTGTGCATGCTTTCTCCGCGGAGCGCGGCTACGGCCGCGAGCTGGCCAACCTCATTTTCCACGTGGCGCTGGTGGCCATTTTGGTGACCGTCGCCGCCGGCCGCTTGGTCAACTACGAGGGCCAGGTCATCGTGGTTACCGAGTCCGGCTCGCAGGGCGGCGGCCAGACCTTGGACCAGTCCACGGAGTTCTGCAATACTTCCACGTCCAATTTTGACTCCTTCCGTGCCGGACCGCTTTTCGACGGCACCGGTCTCCACCCCTTCTGCTTCATCGCCCACGACTTCGCGGCGGAATACCTGCCCAACGGCCAAGCGGAGATGTTTACTTCCAACGTCTCCTATGCGGAGGGCGAGGACATCTACAAGGATGACTCCGAGTGGAAGGACTATGAGCTTAAGGTCAACCACCCGCTGCGCTTGGCGCACAACCGCGTCTACTTGCAGGGCCACGGCTACGCGCCGACGGTCACGGTGGAATGGCCCAATGGGGAAAAGCGCACCCAGACCATTCAGTTCCAGCCGAATGACACGACCTTCTTCCTGTCCTCCGGCGCGATGCGCTTTGACCCGCCGGCAGGCATGCACCCAGATCTCTATGACCGCCGCCAGAACCAGATCGCCATCCAGGGCCTCTTCGCGCCCACGGCCGAATGGGCCGGCGAGAACGGCAAGCTGCTCCAGTCCGCATACCCGGGCCTGCAGGATCCGGCGATGGCCATCGATATCTACCGCGGCGATGCCGGCCTGGACACCGGCACCCCGCAATCCTTCTTCTCACTGGACCCGAACCTGGTGCAGTCCGGCCAGCTGCAAAAGATCGACCGCGTGAACCTCAACCAAGGCGAGGACGTCACCCTAGACGATGGCACGAAGATCATCTTCGACGGCGCCAGCGAGTTCGCCAACTACCAGGTCTCTTATGATCCTTTCCAGAAGTGGGTGCTGGCCTCCGCGCTGCTGATGCTCATTTCCTTGGTGGGATCGCTGATAATTAAGCGCCGCCGCGTCTACATCCGCCTGCGGCCGAACGCGGCCGGCGGCACCGACGTGGAAATGGGCGGGCTTGCCCGCACCGACCGCGCCGGCTGGTCCGAGGAGTTCCACGAGCTGCACCGCGCGCTGCTGGAGCTGCCGGACCCAGACGAGGTCGAAGAAGACGAACTTTATACCGACGATTAGCGCCCCGGCCCGATCCAACAAAAGTTGGATTGGGCCGTTTCGCTGAGTAAGGTAATCAGCACTTATCCCGCACGTGTGAAGGCTAGGAGCATTCATGCAGATCGATCAGAATCTGTCTAATTTCTCGGATATCGCGGTGCAGACCGCCTTTGTGGTGTACTGCGTCGCGCTCTTTTTGTCGCTGTTTTACTACGGCCGCATGCAGGGCATCATCGAGGGCCGCCGCGCCGTGAAGTCCGAGGCCGCGAAGGTCTTGGTGGGGGCGGGCGCTGGGGGCGTCGACAAGCAGAGCTATGCCGGCGAGGTTGCCCAGTCCTCTTCCGGAATCACGGCCGATGAGCTGCAGGAAAAGGAGCGCAAGGCCGATAAGCTCGGCGGCATGACCAGCGCGCTGATGTGGGTGGGCATTGCCCTGCACGCCGCGGCGATTGTGTTACGTGGCCTGGCTACTGGCCGCTTCCCGTTTGGCAACCTGTACGAGTACGTGCTGATGGTGAGCTTCGGCGTGCTGCTGGTGGGCAATATTGCCATGCAGCGCAAGGAATGGCGCACCGTGTGGCCGTGGCTGCTCACCCCGACCCTCGCGCTGATGTTTTATGGCTCCACCAAGCTCTATGCCGAGTCCGCCCCGGTGGTGCCGGCGCTGCAATCGCACTGGCTACCCATCCACGTCACCGTGGTTTCTTTGGGCGCGTCCATCGGTATTATCTCCGGCATTGTCTCGCTGCTGAGCCTTCTGCGCGTGGCGCAACCGAAGAACTCCGAGCATGGCTTTTTCGGTGCTGTAGCCCGCCCGCTGCCTTCGGCCGCGAAGATTGACCAGCTGGCCTACCGCCTGGCCGTGATCACCCTGCCGACCTTGGGTCTGGGCATCATCTTGGGCGCCATCTGGGCCGAGTCCGCCTGGGGCCGCTTCTGGGGCTGGGACCCGAAGGAGACCGTGTCCTTTGCCACCTGGATCCTGTATGCCGCCTACCTGCATGCGCGTGCGACGCCGGCCTTCCGCAAGGCGGCGCCGTGGATCAACGTCATGGCGATGGCGCTGATGGTCTTCAACCTGTTCTTTATCAATATGGTCGTCTCCGGCCTGCACTCCTATGCGGGGCTGAACTAGATGGCGGAGCATACGAGCCCGCGCCATAAGCAGGGAAAGCCGGCCGGCGATAATGCGGTGATTTTGGGCCTTGGCGCCCAATTTGCCGAGCGGCGCCGCGAGTTGGGCATTTTGCAGCAGCAGCTTGCCGACGCCGCCGGTATTTCCCGCTCCACCCTCCACACCATCGAGCACGGTGGTGCGGGCGTGCGGTGGGAAAAGATTACCGCCGTGGCCGAGGCCTTAGGCCTAGAGATGCGGTTCGTGCCGAAGGAATCCTAGTCATTCTCGCCGTCGGTGTCGCGTGTGCGGCGCTGGCGGCGTTTTTCTTCCTCCGCCTCCTGGGCGCGGCGCTGCTTGAAGCGCTCCTTTTCTAAGTTCCAGAGGAATTCCTCGTCATCGTCGGGGCCCTTGATAGCGCGGGGTTGTTCCACCTCGCGCTTTTTCCATGTCGAGGGCCCGAAGGCCTTCCAGACGAGGTAGGCGGCGAGGACAAAGAGTAGGAGGAGGATGATTCGGCCCATGCGTGCGATTCTACCTGCACCGCGTACAATCAACCCCCATGACGCATAACCCTGAGCCACCCAAGCCGGACCCAGAACTGCGCCGCCGTTCGCGCGCGGCGCTGTGGAAGTACGGGCTCGCCCGCGTGGTGCTATTTATCGCTTTGACCGTGGTGATTGAGCTGTTGTCCATCGCCATCGGCTTTCCCATCCCGGTGCTTATCGCGGCGCTGCTGGCGCTTTTTGTAGCGCTGCCGCTATCGATGCTGATCTTTAAAAAGTGGCGCATCGAGGCCACCCAGACGCTGGCCGAGTACTCCGCCCAGCGCAAGGCCCACAAGCGCTGGGTCCAGGCGGAGCTGGAAGGCCGCGCCGCCCAGGATTAGACGATGATGAGTGCTGCGGCCTCGATAACGGCCCACAGCAGCATCGCGCGGCCGGTCAGGCCGAGCACGGGGATAAGCTCTGGGCCCTGGGCGCCGCGGTTGACGGTGCGAATGGCGCGCAGCGCAAGGGGAAAGTAGACCAAGCCGGCGAGCGCGAGCCAGCTGCCGAAGGCGATGCCGATGGTCAGCAGGAATGGCAGCAGGAGCAGCACCGTAAAGAGCAGGCGCGCCTTCTCGTTGCCGAGGCGCACGGCGAGGGTAATCTTGCCGGTCTCGGCGTCGGAAGGAATATCGCGGATATTGTTGACTAGGTTGACGCCGGAGCTCATCGCGCCGATGCCCACGGCCAGCGCGAGGCCCGACCACGACAGCCGGCCGGCCTGGGTAAATTCGGTGCCAAGCACGGCGACGAGCCCGAAGAAGACGAACACGGCGACCTCGCCGAGCCCGCGATAGCCATACGGGTTCTTGCCGCCGGTATAAAACCACGCGCCGGCGATGCACAGCGCGCCGACGAGGATGAGCCACCAGGCGTGCGCCGCAAAAGACAGCGCGATGCCGGCGATCCCGGCCACGGCGAAGGCAGAGAAGGCGGCGAGTTTCACCTGCTGCGGGCGGGCCAGGCCGCCGCCGGTCAGGCGCTGCGGGCCGGTGCGGTCGTCGTCAGTGCCGCGGATGCCATCCGAATAGTCATTGGCATAGTTCACGCCGATAATAAGCGCCCACGCCACGATGAGGGCGAGGAGGGCGCGGCCCACGTGGCCGCCGTCGATGCCGAAGGCCGCGCCGGTGCCCGCGACGACGGGCGCGAACGCGTTGGCCCAGGTATGCGGGCGCGCGCCCTCGAGCCAATCCTGGGCAGTGGCGGAGAAACGGCCGGAGGAATGGTCCTTGGAATGCGGGGCAGACTTGGAGGCAGACATAGCCACTATTGTGCCACTGCGTCACGCGCGGGCGGCAATTAGCCAAGGTAGGCGCGACGGCGCAGCCGATAGGCAGCTAGTGCCGCGAAGAAAAAAGTGGCATTGGTGACCGTCATCGCGGCGGAGGTGGCCGCATCAAGCCAATAGGCCAGCCAGAATCCTGCGACTGCGCTGAGTGCCGCGATGCCGCAAGCGGCGAGCATTAGGGTAGGCACGCGGCGGGTGAAAAGCCGCGCGGTCATGGTGGGAAAGACCATCAAGGCGATTACCAGCATGGCGCCGGCGGCGTGGAAAGCGGCAGTAGCAGTGCAGGCAACTACCGCCATAAAGGTCGTCTGTACAGCGCGGGAGCGGACCCCGCGCACGGTGCAGAACGCGGCGTCAAAAGATATAGCAGCAAGACGCGGCAGGGAAAGGACGAAAAAGATCGCATTAGCGGCAAGCACGCCGGCCATGACATAGCAGTAGTGGGGATTGGAAAAGGCGGCGAGGTTAACATCGCCGACCAAGACGGCGTGGACGTCGATGTGCACGTGGCTCATCCGGGTGGAGATGAGGATGACGCCGGCGGCAAAGAGGGCGGGAAAGATGAGGCCCAGGGCGGCGTCGGCAGTAACCAGCGCGCTGCGCTGCAGCCACCGCGTGCCAAGCGCAACGGCCAGGGCGCCGGCTGCGGCGGTTATGAGCAGCAGCGGGGACTTGATATCGGAGGTTATCAGGTAGCCCACGGCGATGCCGGGAAGGATGGCGTGGCCGATGCCGTCGATAAGCATGGCCTGTCCCTGTAGAACTACAAAAGTGCCGGGCAGCGCGCACGCCACAGCGGTAAGGACGGCTAGCAGGCAAGCGGTAGCGGCAAGGGTCATGGTCGAAGCTTTCTGGTGACGAGGCTGAACGCTACGGTGGCGGCTTGCACCAGCACGATGATGGGGCCGGTAGGCAGCGGACCGAAGGCGATGGAAAGGTAGCACCCCATGGCGGCAGTAAGCGCGCCGAGGAAGCCGGCTAGTGCAATGAAGGGAAGCAGGCGGTGAACCCAGGGGCGGGCGGCCGCGGCCGGGCTGATGACTACGGCCACCATGAGGACCACGCCGACTACCTTGACGCCGATAACCGTGATAGCGGTTAAGGCGAGGAAGCTAAGGGCGTTTAAGGCCGTGGTGCGAATGCCGGCTACGCGGGCAAAGGGGGCGTCAAAGGCGACGGTGGCTTGCCGAGTGTGTACCGAAGAAAGAATTAGCAAGACGCCGCCGCCAATGACGAGCGCAGAACTCACATCGGCGCGCGTGAGCGTGGACGCGTTTCCCAACAGGTAGTCCTGGATGCCGGCCTTGCCGGGCAAGGGCTGGCGGGAAATATGCTGCATGAGCAGCATGCCGATGGAGAAGAATGTGGTAAGCGTAGCGGCCATCGCGGTGGTCGGGCCGAGCGGGGCCAGCCGTGGAATCAGGTGAATACAGCCGACGGCCAGTGTGCCGGTGAGGATGGCGCCGGCAGAAAGCAGCCAGATATTGCGGCCGTCCCACCCTAAGGCCGTGGCCACGATGAAGGCGACCAGCAGGCCAGGCAGGGAGGAATGCGAGATGGCATCAGCGAGCAGGCTGGTGCGGCGCACATAGACCAGCGGGCCGAGCGCACCGGCGCAGGCTCCGATGAGTACCGTCCCCAAAAGCGCCTGGGTATAGGTGAAATCCTGAAAGAGTTCTAGTGGGTTCATGAGGGCAGGCAAAACATGTCGGCGATGGCGGATTCGGTGAGCACCTGCTTAGTAGGCCCGGCCGCGATGAGGCGGCCTTGGCCCACCATCATGACCTCATCACAGAAATCGGCGACTTCTGCCAGGTTGTGGTGGACCAGCAGGATGGTGGCGCCATCGGCGCGCAGATTCTGCAGTACCTCCATGATGGCGCGCTGGCTGGCGGCGTCGACCCCAGCGAAGGGCTCATCCAAGATAATGAGCTCGGGATCGCTCACGAGCGTGCGAGCGAGTAAGACGCGCTGGCGCTGGCCGCCGGACAGGGCCGAAATGGGCAGGTGCGAGTGCTCTTGCATTCCGGTGCGGGCGAGCGCGTCATGAGCGGCGCGCTTATCGACGCGGCTCGGCCACTGCCACCAGCGCAGGCCGGCGGTGCGGCCCATAAGCGCGACGTCGAAGGCCGTGGCCGGAAAATCCCAATCGATATCCGCGTGCTGCGGCATGTAACCGAGCCGGTGGCGGAAATGGGCAAGGTTGGTGCCATCAAAGGTGAGCGATTCGCAGTTAAGCGGTGGAAGCAAGCCCACCAAGGTGCGCACAAGGGTAGACTTGCCGGAGCCGTTGGCGCCCACGAGGCCGGTGATGGTGGCGGGAGTGAGGGCAAAGGTGGCGTCGGCAAGCAGGGGCGTGCGCGGATAGCCCGCGGTGAGGTGGGTAGCGCGCAGCATTAGCTTAAGGCCTTTGCCACGGTGTGTGCGTTGTGCTCGAAAGCCCCAAGGTAGGTATCGGTGGGTGCGTCGGGTCCGAGGGTATCGGCGAAGAGCTCCTCGTCCGAGACGGTAACCTTCCAGCCGCGGGACTCCACGGCCTGCTGCAGCGAGGTGATGGCCTGTGGGTTGGCTTGATTGTCCTTGAAGATGACGGGGACCTTTTTATCGGCGATGGTATCGGCCAGAGCGGAAATCTCGGTGGCGGATTTTGTGGCCTCGGTGGTCACGAAATCGGTGGCGTGGATGTCAAAGTCGAAGGTCTTGCCAAAGTAGTTGAAAGCATCATGGCCGGTGATGAGCACCCGGGGCTTCGCAGTAGCGAGTTCCTTCTTAGCCTTGTCATGGGCGGCGGCGATCTGGCTTTCGTAGTTATCGGCGGCCGTGGAGTAGTCCGCGGCGTGCTCGGAGTCGATATCGCCGAGCTTGTCGCCGATGCTCTCGACGGCCTGGCTCCACAGCTTGGGGCTATTCCAGATATGCGGATCATAGAGCTGCTCGCCGCCCTTTCCTTGCTCCGGCCAGGGTAGAAGATCTTGTTCATCGAGCTGGTCGCCCACCGCGAGCTGCTTATCGCCCAGGGACTCGAGCTGGTCCACCATCTGTGCCTCGAGGTGGAGGCCATTCCAGAGTACGAGGTCGGCGTCCTTCATAGCTTCAATATCGTGCGTGGTGGGCTGGTAAGTATGCGGATCGCCACCGGGGCCGACCATGGTGGTGATATCGGCTTCGGGGGCGAGATTGGCAGCGGCATCGGCCAAGTAGCCGGTGGTGGCGAAGATTTTTAGGTTATCTGCGTGATTGTCATCGCCGCTTGAGCAGGCCGTTAGCGTAGTAGCGGCGAGCAGCATGGCGAGCGGAAGTGCGGTGACTTTCTGCAACGAAGGGTCCTTAAAGTAGAAATGAATACCAAAGTTCAATGTAGTGAACTTCTAAAAACATACATATTGAAACTCATGGAAGCAATAGGATGAACTACGATGGGGTGAATGCACGTAAGCGAGCTGCCCGAACGCACCCAGGACTACCTCAAGATTTTGTGGAACCACGAGGAAAAGGCGGGACGCGATACCGCCATGCCGCTCGGTGATCTGGCCAAGGCTGCCGGCCAAAAGCTGCCCACCACCTCCGAGGCCGTCAAGCGCCTCGCGGCCAAGGGACTCGTGGAACACGAGCGTTACTTTGGCGTCCGGCTGGTCCGGGAAGGTCGCGAATTGGCCGTGGCCATGGTGCGCCGCCACCGCCTGCTCGAGACCTTTTTGGTACGCACCTTGGGCTATACCTGGGACGAGGTGCATGAGGAAGCCGAAATGCTAGAACATGCGACCTCCGATAGGTTTGTCGAGCGCATCGATGCTTTCCTCGGCGCCCCTGCGCGCGATCCCCACGGCGATCCCATTCCCACGGCCGATGGTACGGCCGAGCCGCTCTCGCGCATTACGCTTGCCGACGTCCCACCCAACTCCCCCGTCACCATGGAACAGGTCAATGACGCCGATGGCGAATTCCTGCGCTACCTGGATAAACACGGGGTTCGGCCGGGCGTGGTCTTAACTGTTGTCGCCCCGCCAGTGGCCGGCCTGCTGGAAGTCAGCGTGGATGATGGAGCCAGCTTTTCGCTCGGGGAATCCGCGGCG
Organism: Corynebacterium sp. ACRPQ; assembly: GCF_022347225.1. NCBI lineage: Bacteria > Bacillati > Actinomycetota > Actinomycetes > Mycobacteriales > Corynebacteriaceae > Corynebacterium > Corynebacterium sp. ACRPQ. Next base: position 16,851 of record NZ_JAKRNF010000023.1, on the reverse strand, counting down.
CGCGATATCGCGGTGCGCGATACGGAAAGTGGCTAAGCGCCGAAGATGCGCGCCACCGCCCGGCGGTCTATCTTGCCCGGCCCTGCGGTGGGGAATTCCGCGAGGCGCTTGATGTCTTTGGGGATCTGCCAGCGGGGAAGCTCGGCGTCCTCGAGGGCTTCGAGGATATCGCCGATATCGGCCCAGCCGGTATACGCCGCCATAATCGCCTGGCCGAGGCGCGGGTGCGGCACGCCGACGACGCAGGCATGGTCCACGCCCTTGACCTTGAGGATTTCGGTTTCTAGCGCCTCGGGGTGCAGCTTGAGGCCACCGGAATCGATGACATTATCCAGTCGGCCGGTGACGGTGAGGGTGCCGGCGTCGATAAAGCCGCCGTCGGAAGTGGCGAACCAGCCTGGCTCGCGGAAGGCTTCGTGCTCGGGCGCGTTGCGGTAGCCATGGGCGATGGTGGGCCCGCCCAAGAGGATGCGCCCGTCCTGGACGCGCACCTGGGCCCCAGGAATCGGCCGGCCATCGTAGACGCAGCCACCGGCGGTTTCAGACGACCCATACGTCGCCACCACCGCAATGCCCAGTTCCTCGGCCGCTGCGCGCAGGCGCGGGTTGATGGCCGCGCCACCGACAAGGATGGAGTCAAAGGTGCGCAGCGCGTCGATGCCTTCGACCGAATCCATGGCCTTAGCCAGTTGTAGCGGGGTGAGCGCGGTATAGGTGCGGTCCCCGGTACGGTCGAGATCTGCGGCCGCGCGGGCGAAGGTGGGTATATCGAAGCCCTCGCTGAGATCCATGCACAGCGGGTCGACGCCCGCTACCAGCGAGCGCACCAGTACCTGGATGCCGGCGATGTGGTGGGCCGGCATGGCTAGCAGCCACTGGCCGGTGCCTCCGAGCACCTGGTGGGTCGCATCAGCGCTGGCCACCAGGTTTGCTGGGGTGAGCTGCGCGCCTTTCGGCGTGCCGGTGGAACCCGAGGTGGACATCACCAGGGCGATGCTGGGGTCGATGGGCTCGCCGGCGCGTTGGGTATTGCGCAGGAGGGTGGCGCGGGTGGCGTCGGCAAGCGGGAGCGGCAAGAAGCAGGCCTGCCCGGCAATGGCGGCCTCCAAATCAGGGAGGATGCTGGCCGGGTTGTGCGGATCAACCGGAAGCGGGGAGAGGATAGTCACGGAGGCGATTTTAATCGTCGAAGGGGCGGGTTTCGTCTTTTTCCGCCTTGCGTATGCCGCGCAGCAACACAATGCGTCCAATGATGAGTGCACCCGTAGCCACGACAGCAATGCCGATACAAAAAGCGATAAGCATTAGTAGTAGTACGGGAAGCTATCCCAGTTAGGTTCGCGCTTTTCTAGGAAGGACTCCTTGCCCTCAACGGCCTCGTCGGTCATATAGGCCAGGCGGGTGGCCTCGCCGGCGAAGACCTGCTGGCCCATCAGACCATCATCGGTGAGGTTGAAGGCGAATTTCAGCATGCGCTGGGCGGTGGGGGACTTCATGTTGATCTCCTGACCCATGCGGATGGCGGCGTCTTCCAGCTCGCCGTGGTCCGCGACCTCGTTAACCGCGCCCATTTCGTACATGCGCTGGGCATCGTAGGTGCGGCCCAAGAAGAAAATCTCGCGGGCGAATTTCTGGCCCACCATCTTGGCCAGGTACGCCGAGCCATAGCCGGCATCAAAGGATCCCACGTCCGCATCCGTCTGCTTGAAGCGCGCCTCTTGGCGGGAGGCGACCGTCATATCGCAAACCACGTGCAGCGAGTGTCCGCCGCCGGCCGCCCAACCATTGACCACGGCGATGACCACCTTGGGCATGGTGCGGATGAGGCGCTGGACCTCGAGGATATGGAGGCGGCCGCCCTCGACCTTCTCGCGGGCGGTGTCCACGGTGGATTCATCCGCGGTGGCGTCATCGTGGGCATGCTCGGTGGCGTAGCGGTACCCGGAACGGCCGCGAATGCGCTGGTCGCCGCCGGAACAAAACGCCCAGCCGCCGTCCTTTGCGGAGGGGCCATTGCCGGTGAGCAGGATCGTTCCCACATCTGGCGTGCGGCGGGCGTGGTCGAGGGCGCGGTAGAGCTCGTCTACGGTATGCGGGCGAAACGCATTGCGCACCTCCGGGCGGTCGAAGGCGATGCGCACGATGCCGTTCTTGCGGCCCTCGCCGTTGAGCCGGTGATAGGTGATATCCGTCAGGTCCTCAAAACCTTCTACGGCATGCCACAGTTCCGGGCGGAACGGATTATCGGTGCTGTATTTTTTCTGCTCGCTCATGATGGCCAGCTTAGTGGCAAAAGAAGAATAGTCCCCATTCCCAACCCTCACCCACACACGCTGCCCAGCAGGCCGGTAATAATCAATACGCGATACTGCGAGGTTGTTGCCCCGCATAATACCCGTGTACGCCATACCAGCGCGGTACTCCATGCCATGGGGAGACTCGAACTCCCCGCCCCTTAAAGCGCTAAAGGGGGCCTGTGTCCCAGGATTTTCCCCTCCAGGGTGGGGGCCTGCTCGCTGCAGGTGTATGGGCTACCATCGCGCGCTTTAAGCAGCGCGCGATATGACTATCCGTTTTTCAGTTCGGTATTCCAGTTCAGCTGCTGGATGCGGGTATCCAGCTCGCGGTACTGCTTAGACAAATCATCGACGCGCTTGCGCAGCTCTGCCACCGGGATGGTGGAGACAAACTTAATCTCGGTGCGGGAATAGCGATCCGAGCGCGTGCCCGCCCGCTGCGCCAGGTCGTGGTAGATGCGGCGCTTGCGCAAGAGGCCGTCGCGAAGCGCGAGGGCTTCCATCAAGTTCCTCTTCTCATCAAAGGCGGTGGCGATATTCGTCGCATTGATGGCCTGCACCAGCTCATCGATGCGCCCGGCCACGCCGTCGAGCTCGCGCAGCAGCTCCTGCGGATCCTCATCCGGGGTATCGCCCTCCTGCACGCGGGCCACGGTCAGCAGCCGCTCGTGCAAGCTATTGAGGCGCTCCTGCGCTTGCGCGCGCTCCGCCAATGCCTCAGCTAGCAGCATAATTCCTCCTTTATTGGTATGGGTTTCCAAAATAGCGCAGAGCGGGGGAGGGGTCAACGGCCGGCGGGCGCTACCATGAAGGCTATGCATATCGATGACGTCCTCGACCGCGCCCACGTAGTCTCCCTCCCCCTCGCCGTGCGTTTCCGCGGCATTACCACTAGGGAGGCCCTGCTCATCGAGGGCCCGGCCGGCTGGGGCGAGTTCGCGTCCTTCCTGGAATACGGCCCGGCCGAGTCCGCCGCGTGGCTGCGCGCCGGGCTCGAGGCCGCCTACGAGGGATTTCCGGAGCCGGTGCGCGATTCCATCGAGGTCAACGCCACCATCCCGGCCGTACCCGCCAGCGAGGTTCCGGCCGTGGTGGAGCGCTACCCCGGCTGCCGCACCTTCAAAATCAAGGTGGCGGAGAAGGGACACACGCTTGCCGACGACGCCACTCGCGTCCGCGCCGTCCGCGACGCCGTCACCCAACGCGGCGATATCCCCATCCTGCGCGTGGACGCCAACGGCGGCTGGACCGTCGATGAGGCGGTCGAGGCCGCGCAGATGATGATGCCGCTGGATTATATGGAACAGCCCTGCGCCACCACTGAGGAGCTTGCCCAGGTCCGCGGCCGCCTTATGCGCGCCGGCCTCTTTGTGCGCGTCGCCGCCGATGAATCCATTCGTAAGGTCGCGGACCCTTATCGCGTGGCCGAGTTGCAGGCCGCGGACGTCGCCGTGGTCAAGCCTGCCCCGCTTGGCGGCGTGCGCCGCGTCCTCGAGGTGGCCCAACACCTGCGCCAGCGCCATATGGATATCACGGTGGCCTCCGCACTCGATACCTCCATCGGCATCAATATGGGCCTTGCGGCCGTCGCCGCCCTCCCGCGCATCTACGACGACGAGGACATCGACGTCACCCCGGCCGCCGCCGGCCTTGCCACCGGCTCCCTCTTTGAAGAGGATGTCACCGCCCCGCGCCCGCTTGTCGATGGCCACCTTCCCGCCGATATCCTCGCCCCCGACCCAGACCGCCTCGCTGCACTCGCCGCCCCCGCCGGCCGCCGCGATTGGTGGTTCGACCGCGTGCGCGCCTGCTGGCCGCACCTTGCTGAATCGCACCTTGCTGACTAGGGCCTAGAGCAGGCTCTGGTGAAACCTCCACGCCGGAGTCGCCAGCGCCCGACGCACCTTCTGCGGCCTGCTCTTTAACCCGCGCACGCTGCGGCGATGCGCCACCGTCTCCTGCACCGTCTCCACCACCAGCTTGAGGTGGTAGTCGGTGCACTCATCCGTAAACTTTAGCGGCGCCCACCCGTGCTGCACCGCGTGATTGGTCTTCCACGTCCCGATGAGGAATTCCCGGTGATTATTCTCCGGCGTGTGATAGTAAAGCGAGTCCAAGTCCACCACGGTCGTTCCCGCTTCGAATCCTAAATCCCAGGTGTACGGTCCCAGCCGGAAATTCGGCACCGGCTTGAGACCCACCCGCCGCATCTCGCGAAACATCCGCTGCTCCCACTTCGATGCCGTCCCTACCGGCGCCAGTTCCGCCAGCTCGCGAACTGCATCCTTTTCCTTGCTGCTCACCATCTCTAAATCGGCCGCAAACCTCCCCCTCCCGTTGAGCCCGCGGTAGGCCTGCGCCAGGGCCTCTTTGAGCAGCCACTCGCCACAGCGCTCGAAGCTCAGCGCATCTGCCACCGCCTGCGCGGGCAACGCCATCTTTACGCCCTTTACCCGATTTACCGGCACCGGCCGCGACCTCACAGTACGCACCAGCCCATCCGCCCGCGCCCGGCAATTGTTATCCACCCGAATCGTTGCCGGCAGCCGCACCTCGCATAAACCGTAGGCAGCAAGCGCCGCCGTTCCCGTAAACACCGCATCCGGATAAAGCTGCGCCACCGCGGCGAGCTTATCCTTCGCACTCGCCTCCGCCGCGATGTAACAGTTGCGCCGCAAGCGTACAAGCGTTCCCTCACTAATCCTGCAGCGGATTTGATAGTCAGTAAGGCCTAAATCTAGTAATTCATTTCTCGTCCACATGTCTCATTGGACTGGAAATCTTCCAGGAAGGTTCCACTTTCCTCGTTTCAACGATTTCGTCCATCTAAAACACCTAAATCGTCGACGATTTTCGCCATATGTATGGACGAAATCGTTGAAAACCGGTGAGCCAGGAAAGAAAACCGGTGAATCGCTAAAGGAGACTGCTGTCAGACTTCAGACTGCCCAAGCCGTCGCCTGTGCGTACGCTAGGGGACATGTCTACTATCAAGGTCCGCGATGCCCACCTGCACAATCTGCGCAACGTCGACGTCGATATGCCCCGCGGCAAGCTCGTTGCGGTCACGGGCGTGTCTGGTTCGGGCAAGTCTTCGCTGGCATTCGGCACGATTCACGGCGAAGGCCAGCGTCGCTATCTCGAATCGGTGGCGCCCTTCGCCCGTCGCCTCATTAGCTCGGCCGTCGACCCGCAGGTCAGCCAGGTAGAAGGCCTGCCGCCGACGGTCGCACTGCAACAATCAACCTCCGGCGGCGGTGCGCGTTCCACGGTCGGCACAGTCTCCGCACTCTCTAATAGCGTGCGCCTGCTCTACTCGCGCGCCGGGGATAACCCGGAGGGCTTGTACTCGGATTCTTTCTCCCCGAATACCCCGGAGGGAATGTGTCCGCAGTGCCACGGCACGGGCGTGGTGCATGAACCGACCGAGGACTCGATGGTCCCGGATCCCACCCTCTCCATCGAGGAGGGCGCTATCCAAGCCTGGCCGGGCGCCTGGGCCGGCAAGAACTTCCACGACATTTTGATGAACTTGGGCTATGACCTGGATTCGCCCTGGCAAGAGCTGCCACAAGCAGACCGCGACTGGATCCTCTTTACCGAGGAGCGCCCAGTAGTCACGGTCAAGCCCTTGCGCGGAAAAGATCAGATTCAGCGCAATTATGAGGGCACGTGGCGCTCGGTGGCCAGCTACCTCAATAAGACGCTGGCGGAGACCCAATCGGATACGCTGCGCAAGCGCACCCTGTCCTATATGGAATCCCGCGAATGCGAGACCTGTGGCGGCCGCCGCCTCAACCCGGCCGCGCTGAAGGTGACTTATGCGGGCATGCCGATTGATGAGCTGGGCGCGCTGCCGCTGGATAGGGTGCATGAGGTGCTCAGCAAGCAGAACCCGGAGGAGAACTCGGCCGAGGATTTGCTGCTGCGGCAGATTCTGCCTGCGTTGACCTCGGCGCTGGAGCTCGGCTTGGCGCACCTAAGCCTGGATCGGCCGACGCAGAGCCTGTCCGGCGGCGAGATGCAGCGCATCCGTTTGGCAGCGCAGCTGCGCTCCGGTCTCTTTGGCGTGGCGTATGTGCTCGACGAGCCCTCGGCCGGCCTGCACCCCGATGAGCGCGACGCGGTCATGGATATGTGCCGCCGTTTCATCGCGGCCGGCAACTCCGTGCTCTTGGTGGAGCATGACATGAATTTGGTCGCGCAAGCGGACTGGCTCGTGGACGTCGGCCCGCTGGCCGGCGAGCGCGGCGGCAACGTGGTCTATTCGGGCCCGGTCGAAGACTATGACGCGGACACCCCTACCGCCAATGCGCTGGCTCACCGCACGCTCGCGCTTGCCGACGACCCCCGCACCCCCTCCTCCCACCTCACCCTCCGCGGCATCAACGCACGCAGCATCGACAACTTGGATGTGGACTTTGGTTTGGGCCAATTCACGGCGGTCGCCGGTGTCTCGGGATCGGGCAAGTCCACCCTGGTCAGCACGGTGCTGGCTGGGCTGTTGCGACAGTCCGCTACGGCCGTTTCCGATGAGGAAGAGACCGAGGATAAGGGCTGGTCTGTGGAAAGCACGGAGGGCTTTGACCGAGTCAAGCGCGTCGTGCAGATTACCCAGAAGCCCATTGGCCGCACCCCGCGTTCCACGCTGGCAACCTATACCGGGCTTTTCGATAACGTTCGCAAGCTCTTCGCCTCCACCGATGAGGCCAAGCAGCGCAAGTGGACGGTCTCGCGCTTTTCTTACAACGTAAAGCAAGGCCAGTGCCCCACCTGCGGCGGCGCGGGCAAGATCGAGGTGGAGCTGGTCTTCTTGCCGGGCTCGTACACCACCTGCCCGGAGTGCGGCGGCGCCCGCTTCAACGACGAGACCTTGGAGGTGACCTGGCAGGGCCGCACCATCGCGGACATCTTGGAGCTCACCGTAGATGAAGCGGCCGAGGTCTTTGCCGAAGAAGAAAAGATTTACCGCGCCATCGCCACGTTGCAGGCCGTCGGCCTGGGCTACCTCCGCTTGGGCCAGGGCGCGCCGGAGCTGTCTGGCGGCGAGGCCCAGCGCATCAAGCTGGCCACGGAGCTGCAGCGTTCCCGCAACTCGCGTCGCGGCCACACGGTCTACCTGCTGGACGAGCCCACCACGGGCCTGCACCCAGCCGATATCGACCTGCTCAATACCGAGCTGCACAAGCTGGCGGATGCAGGCCATACGGTAATCGTCGTCGAGCATGATCTCTCGGTCATGGCGCATGCGGACCGCATCATCGAGATGGGCCCGGGCGCTGGCGAAGACGGCGGCCGCATCATCGCGGATGCCACCCCGGCGCAGGTCGCCGCCGAGGATACCGCCACCGGCCGTGCTTTGAGCGCACGCCAAGCGCACTAAGCGGCGAGCCTCCGCTGCCCGTTAGCTGTGGGAGTCCTCTCTAGGATCTCACAGCAAAATGGGGTAGAGGTAGAGGGTATGACTTCTAAAGGCCCTCATGGCGATAATAATGAAACCCGCAGCTGGTCCAGCCCGGCGGATGATGCCACGCGCCAGATAGGCCGCGTGCCCGATAATGCCGCCGGCTCCAGCCGCGACCAAGCGCGCCGCGAGCACCCCAAGCAGTACTTCCCGGGCGAGCAGCAGCCGCAGAATGAGACTCGTCAATTCGATGCGGCCGCTGGCTATCAGCAGGGCTACGGCCAGCAGCAAAGCTATAGCCAGAACTATCAGCAGCCGGCCGGGCAGGCATATGGCCAGCAGTACGCGCAGCAGCCCGAGTACGAGCCGGTGCCGTCGAACTACGATCCGGACCAGCCGGAAAAGCGCAAGAAGAAGGGCGGCGGCGCGATGGCCGGCGTCTTCGCGGCCATCGCGGTACTTGCAGTGCTGGCTGCGGCGGTGTTGTTTTTCCTATGGCGCAATGCTGCGGACGAGGCGGATAAGCCGGACCCACAGCCGGTGACGGAAACGCTGACCACGGAGGTTCCCACCACCGTGACCCAGACCGAAGAGCCGGATACGCAGGATGAGAACTCCAATAATCTGCCGAAGCTGCCGGACTTCCAAAATGACCTGCCGTCCGATATCCCGACCGAGCTGCCACCAGAGGTACAAGACCAGCTGGATAAGGGCAGCGATGTGGACGTTGAGGGCCTCCTCAATGACCTCTTGGGCGGCGGCGAGCAGTCGGCCAACCAGAACTAAGCGCCCAGCACCTGCCCGGTAAGGGAAATGGCGCGCGGGCAGGTAAAATCGGGCGGCATGAATGAATCGATGCAGTTGGCTGAGAAGGTAGCCGCCCAACTGGCGCGCCACCTCACGGATGTCGTCCTGTGCCCTGGTTCGCGCAACGCGCCGCTGTCGCTGGCGCTATTGGCGCGTGACGATATCCGCGTACACACCCGCCTGGACGAGCGCGGGGGAGCGTTTACCGCCCTGGGCATGGCGCGGGTGCAGCGCCGCCACGTGGGCGTGGTGATGACCTCGGGAACTGCGGTGGCCAATACTCTGCCAGCCGTGGTGGAGGCACACTATTCTCATACGCCGCTAGCCATCATTAGCGCGGACCGGCCGGAGCGCCTGGTGGGCACGGGGGCGTCGCAGACCATCGAGCAGCAGGGCATCTTCGGCGTCTATGCGGACACCACCCAGGTCACCGGCGCGGACGATATCGCGGCGATGGCCCAACGCTTCCGCGAAGACCTACAGGTACACATCAATGTGGCCTTTGATGCCCCGCTTGTCGACGCCGCTTTACCCGCCCGCACCTCCGGCGACGGCGTGCTCGATCCGGCCCCGGCCTTTGTGGACCACGGCGAAGTAGCCGTGGACTTGAGCAAGAACACCCTGGTCATTGCCGGCGATGAAGCCTGGGAGGTAGAAGGCCTCCAAGACGTGCCAACCATCGCAGAGCCGAGCGCGCCGGGCCCGTATCATCCGGTGCATCCGGCGGCGGCGCATATCTTCCGCAAGGCACAGGTCTCCGCGAACGATTATGTGGTCAACACCAAGGTAGAGCAGGTCATCGTCGTGGGGCATCCGACGCTGCACCGTGGCGTGCTAGCGCTGATGAATGATCCGGATATTGAGCTGGTGGTGCTCTCGCGCACCAAGGACTTCACCAATCAGCGCGGCGACGAGGCCCGGCTTGGCACCACCGTCAAGATCACCGGTGAGCCGAGCCGCGAGTGGATGAAGATCTGCGAAGGCGCAACCGATATGGCTGGACAAGCGGTGCGCGAGACCCTCGAGGATGAGGAACTGGGATTCACTGGGCTGCACGTCGCGGCCGCGGTGGGCGATACGCTCTCCGTCAATGACACCCTGGTGCTCGGCGCTTCGAACCCGGTGCGTGACGCCTCCATGGTGGGCCTGCCTTTCGACGGCGTGGATACGTACTCGCCGCGCGGGGCGGCCGGCATCGACGGCACCATCGCCCAAGCCATCGGCATTTCCCTGGCCACGCAATCGCTGGATCCCACCAACTGGCGCGCCCCGCGAGTTATGGCGCTCATGGGCGATGTCACCTTCTTGCACGACGCGAATAGCCTGCTCATCCCAGAAGACCAGGCGCGACCCGAAAACCTCACCGTCGTGGTGGCCAATGACAACGGCGGCGGAATCTTCGAGACCCTGGAACAAGGCGCCGATGCGCTGCGCGAGTCCTTCGAGCCGGCGTTTGGAACGCCGCATGGGGTGGACGTCGGCAAGCTGGCAGAAGCCTATGAGGCAGACTACCGCGAGGTGACCACCCCGCAGGAGCTATTGGATACGCTGGCGGAGCTGAAGGAATACTCCACCGGGATTACCGTCGTGGAGGCCAAGACCACCCGTGCCACGCGCCGGGCGCTCAATGAGAAGCTCACCGCAAAGGTAGGCCAGTAAGTGGCCCCGCCGCAGCATAAGCCGCACGCGGCCGTGGTGCCGCGCTATACGCCCGCGGTCTATCGCCGCCGCCTGCACCAGCTGACACTGGCGCTGTATCTGGCGGCGCTGGTAGGCGTGGTGGGCATGGTCATCGGGCCGGCGCTGAATGACCACGCCATCGCCAGCCACCCCGCGCGCGCTTTGGCCACGGTCAAGGATGTGGGCATGCTGCGCACCACGGTGGATTTCCAAGACAGTGAAGGGATTTACCACACCCCACAACACGGGCTGCTCTATCCCAGTGGCCTAGGCGAGGGTCAGCAGGTGTGGGTGCAATACGCCCAGGACGACCCAGACCTGGTCAAGGTCGAAGGCCGCGAATGGACGCTGGCTATCATCCCGGCGCTTTCGGTAGGGGTAGTTGCCACGCTCATCGCGGCCGTGATGTGGAAGCTGATTAGCTTCTTTACCCGCCGCGCGGAGAAATAATTAACCAAGATTTTCCGCTGGCTTCACCATAAGCTTAAGAAAATGGGCCATGATGGTGGCATGCGTGTTGCGATCGTGGCTGAATCCTTCCTCCCCAATGTCAATGGTGTGACCAACTCCGTGCTGCGCGTTTTAGAGCACCTGCACGAGACCGGCCAAGAGGCCATCGTCATCGCGCCGGGCGCCCGTGAGGGACAAGAAGAAATCCCAGACTACCTAGGATTTCCCATCTACCGTGTGCCCACCGTGCGCGTGCCGCTGGTGGATTCGCTGCCGGTGGGCGTGCCTACCACGGCGGTCGATGAGGCGCTGCGCGATTTCAAGCCGGATATCATCCACCTAGCCAGCCCCTTCGTACTCGGCGCGGCTGGCGCTTTCTCCGCCCGCCAGCAGCGCGTTCCCGCCGTGGCGTTGTACCAGACCGATGTTGCCGGTTTTGCCACCAAGTACCATGCCTCCGCGCTGGCCTATGGTGTGTGGGAGTGGCTGCGCACGATTCATAACTCTTGCCAGATGACGCTGGCACCGTCATCGCCGACCATCCGGGACTTGGAAAAGCACCACATCAAGAATGTGCGCCACTGGGGGCGTGGCGTCAACGCGGAACTTTTCCACCCCTCCAAGCGCTCCGAGCAGCTGCGCCGCAGCTGGGATCCGAGCGGCACTAAGAATGTGGTGGGCTTCGTTGGTCGCCTCGCCGCAGAAAAGGGCGTGCACCGCCTCTCGGCGCTCAACGGCCGCGAGGATATTCAGCTGGTCATCGTGGGTGATGGGCCGGAGCGTCCACTGTTGGAAGCCCAGCTGCCCGGCGCCGTCTTTACCGGTGCGCTGTCCGGCGAAGACCTCGCCGCCGCCTATGCTTCCTTGGACGTCTTCGTCCACGCCGGCGAGTTCGAGACCTTCTGCCAGTCCATCCAGGAGGCGCAGGCCTCCGGCGTGCCGACCATCGGGCCACGGGCCGGTGGCCCGGTAGACCTCATCGACGAGGGCTATAACGGCTTGCTGCTGGAGGTAAAGACCTTTGTGGAAGACCTCCCCAATGCGGTGGACGCTCTGCTCAATCCGGAGATCCATCAGGAGATGCGGGACAATGCCCGCGAGTCCATTTCTTCCAAGACGTGGAAGGCACTGTGCGAGCAGCTCGTGGGCTATTACGAAGAGGTGCTGGAGGATACTCGCCGGGTGCCGCTGACCATTTTGGGCCAGCGTCCGGAGCTGCCGCGGTGGGCGGCTCGTGCCCTTGGCGCCCGCGTAGCCTAGACTGATCATTTGTGTCTAAGGCAGATCTGGATAAAAAGCCCTTCGATGTGGCGCGCATGTTTGACGCCGTGGGCGAGAAATACGACCTCACCAATACCGTGCTGTCCTTTGGGCAGGACGCGCACTGGCGCAAGCGCACCCGCGAGCGTTTGAACCTTAAGCCGGGAGAGAAGGTTCTCGACCTTGCAGCAGGTACCGCCGTGTCCACCGTGGAACTTTCCAAGTCCGGTTCGTGGTGCGTGGCGTGTGATTTCTCCCGTGGCATGCTGGCCGCCGGCCGTGAGCGCGACGTGCCCAAGGTGGCGGGCGATGGCATGAAGCTGCCGTTTGCGGATAACACCTTTGATGCCGTGACCATCTCTTATGGCCTGCGCAATATCCACGACTTTGAGCTCGGCCTGCGCGAAATGGCGCGCGTGACCAAGCCGGGCGGGCGTCTTGCGGTGGCGGAATTTTCCACCCCGGTGGTACCGATTTTTGGCACCGTGTACAAGGAATACTTGATGCGCTTGCTCCCGCCGGTAGCGCGCCTGGTCTCTTCTAATCCGGAGGCATATATCTACCTCGCGGAATCCATTCGTGCGTGGCCGGGGCAGGAGGAGCTCGCCGCGGTTATCAATCGCAATGGCTGGGCCGAGGCCGGCTGGCAGAACCTTACCTTCGGCATCGTGGCGCTGCACTCGGCGGTAAAGCCAGCCTAGGCGCTGCTCCGCCCGTGCCTGGGGGAGCAGGGGTTAAGCCGCGGTCGAATCCCAGAGTGGCGTATCGCGGCGAAGGGACGAGACCGTGCGGCCGGCGGCGCGCCAGGTGCGTGCGATGAGGTCGCGGTCATCGTCAGTAATGAGGTTGCCCATCAGGCGCGCGGCGGCCGGCATGAGCATGCGGCCGATGGGCCCGCGCAGGGCCAGTGGACCGGCCAGCGGTAGGAACTGCGGGTAGGTAAGCAAGCGCGCGGCCGTGCGGGCCAAGAGGAAGGACTCGCCGTAGTGCTCGCGCAGGACTGCCGGCCAGGCCAGGGTGAAATCCTTCGGGCCGAGTAGGTTCACGGCCAGCGCGGCCGTCTCCAGGCCGTAGTCGATGCCCTCGCCGTTGAGGGGATTGATGCAGGCGGCGGCATCACCAATGATCATCCAATTGGCGCCGGCCACGTTGGACACCGCGCCGCCCATGGGCAGTAAGGCAGAGGTGACGTGCTCAATCTCGCCGAGTCCCCACTCGGGTCGCTGTTGGGCGGCGTAGAACTCGAGCAGCTTCTTGGTGTTGATCTTGGCGGGGCGCTGCGCGGTTGAGAGCGCACCGAGGCCGATGTTGACCTGACCTAGCTCGGGGCCGAGCGGGAAGATCCAACCGTAGCCGGGCTGCACCTCGCCTTCTTCGTCCTTGAGTTCAACGTGGGAGTGCATCCAGGGCTCATCGGCGTGCGTGGAGGACGCATAGGAGCGTGCCGCGATGCCGTAGACCTCCTCGCGGTGCCAGGTGCGGCCGAGCTTCTTGCCAAAGGTAGAGCGCACGCCATCGGCCACGATGACCCACTTGGCATGCACGGTGGCCTCTCCCACGCGGAAGGAGGTCACGCGGTTGCCCTCCATCACTGGATCGGTGGCGGGGGTGCCGGTGAGGAGGGTGGCGCCGGCTTCCCGGGCGGCGTCGGCAAGCAGGGCATCAAAGCGGAAGCGCGGCAGGGCCGTGCCCACTTGGGAGGGATAGGTCTCCGGCCACGGCGCGGTAATATCGCCGCCGTATCCGTGCAGCTTCAGGCCGCGGTTGCGGTAGGAGGCGTTGACCGCAATGCCGAGCTCAGCAAGCTGGTGCATCGCGCGCGGGGTAAGCCCGTCGCCGCAGGTTTTATCGCGGGGAAACGTCGCGGAATCAATAAGGAGGGTGTCATAACCGGCGCGTGCGGCATGGATCGCGGCGGCTGCTCCGGCAGGCCCAGCGCCAATTATGGCGACCTCGACATAGGTTTGGGAATCGATCTGCTCCGACATGAGGACTATCATTGCATGAGTTCGACCCCTCGAGTGTGTTTAGGGGCGCAGTTTGGACTACGGTAGGTAATCGATTATCTCTGGCTTTTAGTTGCAAGGAACACTATTTAATGACTCACGGTCAATCGCATGCCACGCACGTGGATCTTGGTGATCCGCAGCTCAACGAGCGCATTGGTGCGGGCATGGAAGCAGTAGAAGACAAGCTGCGCAGTGAAATCGACCGCGGCCAGGACTTCTTAAAGGACAAGGTCAGCCACCTGTCTAAGGCCGGTGGCAAGCGCTTTCGCCCCATGATGGCGCTGCTGGCCTCCGAATATGGTCCGCGTCCGGGCTGCGAAGAGGTGGTTAAGGCCGCCACCGTCGTGGAGATGGTGCACGTAGCCACCCTTTACCATGACGATGTCATGGATGAGGCGGACCGCCGCCGCGGCGTGGAATCCGCCAATTCGCGGTGGAGTAATTCCGTGGCCATCCTCGCCGGCGATGCGCTCCTGGCGCATGCCTCTCGCCTGATGAGTGAGCTGGATACCCACACGGTGGGCCACTTTGCCGATACCTTTGAAGAGCTGGTGACCGGCCAGATGCGCGAGACCATCGGCGCGGGCGAGGCCAATGCCGTGGAGCACTACACGGCCGTTATCCGTGAAAAGACCGCGGTGCTCATCGCCTCCGCGGGCTACCTGGGTGCTTACCACTCCGGTGCTTCGGCCGAGCATGCCGCAGCCCTGCACCGCATTGGTGGTGCCATTGGCATGATCTTCCAGATTGTGGACGATGTCATCGACATCTTCTCTGACCCAAAGGAGTCCGGTAAGACCCCGGGCACGGACCTGCGCGAGGGCGTATTTACCCTGCCGGTTCTCTACGCCTTGGAGGAAGAGGGCGAAGTGGGCGACAAGCTGCGTGAGCTGCTTACTGGCCCGCTGCATTCCGACGCCGAGGTGGAGCGCGCCATTGAGCTCCTGCACCAGTCTGGCGGCCGTCAGAAGGCGCTGGAGGACATCAATGCCTACCTGCGCACGGTGGAGGAGCAGCTTGCCGTGCTACCGGAGAACTCCGCGAGCCAGGCCCTGCGCCAACTGGCGGATTACACCGTGCGCCGCGTGGGCTAGCTGCTTGGCGATGCCCCCTCATTCCCGCTCCATTCGCCCCTACTCCGCTGGCGATTTGTAGGTGGGAGGGTGGTTCGTAGTAAAGTACTTACTCGCACCACACAGTGCATGCCAGGTTGCCCGAGCGGCCAAAGGGAGCGGACTGTAAATCCGCCGGCATTGCCTTCAGAAGTTCGAATCTTCTACCTGGCACAGAATGAACCCCGCAAGCAAAAGCTTGCGGGGTTTCAAGCGTACCTGCAGCTGTGAGGCGGGATCTACTGGCTGGGCTCCTGGGTGCGGGAGCTTTTAGCCTTGTGCCACACCGCATAAGCACTGGCGAGGAAAACAACTAAGAAAACCCCAGCGATCTCGAAGTAGAAAAAGCCTTTTCCTAGCCTGCGAGAAATATCTGGCAATGAGGTGGAATCCGATTCAGCTAGGGCCTTGGCAACGTACATCGCATTCAAACCGCCGATGAAGTAGCCGAGGCAGAGCAATAATGAAATAACGGCCGTAATCATTACCAAAACTGCTAAGGGTGAATGGCGGGACATTGTTCTCATCTAACTCCTCTCATCGCGGCCTAAAGGACCAGCAAAGTACACCTTTCTAAGGCGCTTGGTACTAACAGGTTTGCTCTCCTGCCTTATCATCCCTCACGGGCTGCCATCAGAGGTCTTCACAAAGTCCGCCTGGGCGGCTGCGGCGGCTTGCCTGGCGATGACAATGGGGCGACGGAAAGAGCGGCGGGCTCGATGATGATCTTGACACCTTACCGGGGGTAGCATCGCGTGGGCCGGGAAATGGACGCGGAGTGGAGGTCTTTGGTGGAACGCTCTGTATGCGAGTGGCCGCCCTTTGTCCTGCACGATCTCTGCGCCTTTGGGGGGCCGCCGCCGCAGGTGGGAGGAGCCGGCGCTGCCAAGATCCGCCAGGGTGGAACCTAGGGGGCGGGGTGGCGGTCACGCGACCGTCGGCAAGCGCAAAGCACTTAAACAGCTGACTTATCCCTTTATCGGAGTGCTCGCGCGGATCAGTAATGCTGATGCTGGCGAAGCCGAAGTTGTAATACAGCTTTGTAGCATCGCTGGATTGGCGATCCTCGTCATCCAACACGCCCTTCATTCAAGCACGTTTACATCGCGTAAAAAGAAGCCACTTGAACTGTATATTTATGGGGTCTGACGTGGCGATTTGTGTAAAACGTTGAAAGCAGGTTAGATTATTGGAGTCCGCAACGGAGAGCACAACGAAATAGCGATGTGTTCAACGCTAGGATGTGCCCCCTTAGCTCAGTCGGCAGAGCGTTTCCATGGTAAGGAAAAGGTCGACAGTTCGATTCTGTCAGGGGGCTCCATTCATGTTTGGAGGAAGGGACTCCTCCAAGGTGAATATGGCGGTGTAGCTCAGTGGTAGAGCAAGCGACTCATAATCGCTGTGTCGCGAGTTCAATTCTCGCCATCGCTACCGGGAAAGAAAGGCGCCCGCAGGGCGCTTTTTTATTACCGCGCTGAAGGCAGTCCAGGCTGTGCCTAGTTTCGGATTGGAACTATGGCTCTGGTAAGGTCTTCAACGCTTGATGCTGAGGCATTGAGGAATAAAAGAATAGGGGCGTGGCGCAATTGGTAGCGCAACGGTCTCCAAAACCGTAGGTTGCAGGTTCGAGTCCTGTCGCCCCTGCATAGTAAACCCCGTCACCTCAGGTGGCGGGGTTTCTTCATGCCCTATTTTCTTCGTGACGCTTAGCCGGCCTAAACGACAGAATGTGTTGTTTTGCGGCGTGTCGGGCTAAACGACATTTTGTGTTGGTGGGGTTTAGCGCATGCGGCCTTTGCGTATTCCCATAGAGTGGTTGTAGGCAGTGTCGA
>NZ_JAKRNF010000022.1:0-30076 GCF_022347225.1 Corynebacterium sp. ACRPQ | reverse complement strand
AACCGGCACACACCAACCAACAAACCACTAAGCCTGCTGGCAGACAAACCAATCAACACACAACCATGCACACAAAAAATAAAAAGTACATTGGCACACTATTGAGTTCTCAAACATCATCCACACACCACAAAAAATTAACTTTCCGTTAACCTCTCGTTGGCGGCTCGTACAAACTTACTCAAATCATTGAACCCTGTCAAATCCTTGAACCAAGCCCGTACAAAATTCGCAAAGAAGTAACCTCCCGGCTACCTCGCGGCGACTTGGATTAATGTAGTCCAACCCCTCCAACAATGACAAATCCCCAGCACACGACGAAAAACGGTGTGCTGGGGGCGTCGTTAAAAGAGTTCTTCTTCTTGAGTTCTTTCAATTGTGGCGCCGAGGCGCTGCAGGTTTTCTACAAAGTTGGGGTATCCGCGGTCGATGTGGAAGACATCGTGGACCGTAGTGGTTTCATCCGCGCACAGTGCAGAAAGTACAAGACCCGCACCCGCACGAATATCGGAACTCCACACGTGAGTAGAAGAGAGCCGTTCTTTACCGCGGACTACTACATGGTGACCGTCAACCTGGGCGTCGGCACCCAAGCGCAGCATTTCATCCACAAAGCGGAAGCGGGATTCAAAGACATTCTCCGTAATGACGGTCGTTCCGTCCGCAATGGCAGAGATACCAATAGCCATCGGCTGCAGGTCGGTGGGGAATCCCGGAAATGGCAGGGTCTGGTAGTCCACGGCCTGCGGGCGCTGATCCATGCGCACGCGGAAGCCATTCTCATAAGTCTCTAGTTCCGCGCCGGCAGACTTCAGCTTTTCTAGCGGCAAGTGCAGGTGGCGCGGGGAAATTCCACCCACGGTGATATCGCCTTGGGTCATAGCCGCGGCATACGCCCAGGTGCCTGCCACAATTCGGTCACCAATAACCTCATGCTGGGTGGGCTGCAGCTTATCGACGCCGCGGATGGTCACCACCGAGCTTCCCTCGCCCTCGATATCGGCGCCCATGGACTTAAGCATGGTGCACAGATCGACGATTTCAGGCTCGCGAGCTGCGTTATGGAGAACGGTTTCCCCTTCAGCGAGGACCGCAGCGGTAAGGATATTTTCGGTTGCGCCTACGGACGGGAAGTCCAAGCGGATATTCGCACCCCGCAGGTGTGTAGCCTCTGCCACGACGGCACCATGCTCAATACGGGTGGTGGCACCGAGCTTTTCCAGGCCGGTCTGGTGCATATCGAGCGGGCGGGAGCCAATTGCGTCACCACCAGGCAACGCTACCTTCGCGTGGCCACAGCGGGAGGTCAAAGGCCCGAGCACGCAGACGGATGCGCGGAATTGGCGGACCGCGTCAAAATCCGCGTTGGATTGCGGCTGTGCAGGGGTAGTAATCCGGACCTCAGAGCCCTCGATGGCTACCTCGCAGCCAAGCCCCTCGAGGACCTTCTTCATGAGGGGGACGTCCAGAATTTCTGGGCAGTTGGTCAGCGTCGTAGTGCCCTCCGCCAGCAAGGATGCGGCCATGAGCTTCAAGACGCTATTTTTCGCGCCATCTACTTTAACGGTGCCCTCTAGGCGGGCACCGCCGGAAACAATAAACTGATCTTTCACAACTGCCTACGCTACCGGTTCTTAGGGCAATGCGCCGATACGACGGGCAGCATTAACAGCCTCGTAGCGGGTATGCGCACCGAGTTTGCGCATTACCGAGCGCAGATAAGACTTCACGGTTTCTGCGCCGATACCCATTTCCTCGGCCGCTTCTACGTTGGTATGGCCTAGCGCCACACAAGAGAGCACGTCGAGCTCGCGGGCGGAGAGCTTGGTGGATTGCTTCACGCGCACCGGCGAGACCATCTGGTCACACAGCGTCTCTAGCTCCTTGCGCAGCTCTTCGTCTTCTACGCGGTTGGCCAGCATGCGCAGCTTGGAGTGAGTGGAGCGGACCTGTTCCCACTCGGCGCCGTTCATGACGTGGCCGCGGGCGGCTCCGCCCTTGGACCCATCGGCACGGCGCATGGCGGAATTAACGGCCAGGTCTTGCTCGAGGGTGCGCGCGGTCATCGTCACTTCTTCAATGACCTTGTCGCCCAAACGAACTGGGGAGTGCACGCCTACGTAGAGGACGCCGCGAATTTCGCGCTGCACAGTAACGGGCACTGCCACGATGGAGTGCAGGCCCTCATCTTGGATTACGCGGTCGTTCTCGTGCGAAATGGTGGTGGCACGAGTGTAGTCGGATACACCTACCGCGCGGCGAGTGCTGACCACTCGCCCACCTACACCGACGCCGGAGTCAATGATCAGATTCTGCAGCGCTGGGGTGCGTAGCCCCACCCACTGTGTGATCTGCAGGCGATTATCGGGCAGCAGCGTGGCGTACATCGTCACCGGAATACCTGTAGCGGTCTTCAGGGACGACAGGGCCGCGCGTACGGATTCTTCATCATCTTTGAGGCGATGCGACTCCATGAGACTCTTTCCTCGTCGGGGGTAACCAAGCAGGTGTACCCGTCCTCCCCCGGGAATTTGGGGACCAGCGGGCAACTGAGTGGAAGTATAGACAGCATGTGGGGGTAATTCGAAATCGCCCTCGCCTTATCCGGCGCTGCAATCCCACATGAAATGCCCGAATGTCCGGTCTAGAATTTATATACTGACTGGTCTACTTGTGTAGTGTACGCTTGCGTTGTACGCGATTTGAACCCAAATCTGATTCCCAAAGGAGTCCACAGAATGGCTGTCTACAACAACATCATGGAAACCATCGGCGGCACCCCGCTGGTCCGCCTGAACCGTATTACCGAGGGCAAGGGCGCTACCGTGCTTGCCAAGGTTGAATCCTTTAACCCGGCTAACTCCGTGAAGGATCGCATCGGCAAGGCCATCGTTGCAGCGGCCGAGAAGGCCGGCCAGCTCAAGCCGGGCGGCACCATCGTGGAGGCCACCTCCGGCAACACCGGCATCGCCCTAGCGCTGGCTGGTGCCACCTTGGGCTACAAGGTCATCCTGACCATGCCGGAGACCATGTCCAATGAGCGCAAGGTACTGCTGCGTGCTTACGGCGCAGAAATCGTGCTGACCCCGGGTGCTGCGGGCATGCAGGGCGCCGTCGACAAGGCGAATGAAATTGTCACCGAGAACGATAACGCCATCCTTGCCGCACAGTTCGCTAACGAGGCGAACCCGAAGATTCACGAGGAAACCACCGGCCCAGAGATTTGGGAAGACGCCGAGGGCAAGGTTGACGCCTTCGTTGCGGGCGTAGGCACCGGCGGCACCGTTACCGGTGTGGGCCGCTTCCTGAAGTCCAAGAACCCAGACCTGCACCTGGCTGCGGTAGAGCCGTCCGACTCCCCTGTCCTGTCTGAAGGCCACGCTGGCCCGCACAAGATTCAGGGCATCGGCGCTAACTTCGTTCCTGAGGTACTTGACCGCGAGCTTCTTGACGAAGTCTTTACCGCCACCACCGAGGAGTCCATCAAGGCATCCCGCGACCTGGCTACCCAGGAAGGCCTGCTGGTTGGCATCTCCGCCGGCGCCAACGTTTCCGCAGCTCTGAAGCTGGCGGAGCGCCCAGAGTTCGAGGGCAAGACCATCGTGGTTGTCCTGCCGGACTTCGGTGAGCGCTACGTCTCCACCATCCTCTTCGAGGACATCCGCGAAGCTTAAATTACTTCGCTTGAATAAAAGCACCCGCCAACCTTGGCGGGTGCCTTTTTTATGCCAGTACTATGTGGGCATGAACATTATGAGCTACATCCGTGAAGACTTAGCAAATGCAAGAGATCACGATCCGGCCGCGCGTGGCGACGTCGAAAATGCAGTAGTGTACTCGGGCCTCCATGCGGTGTGGTCTCACCGCATTTCGCACTGGATGTGGAAGCGCGGGCTGCGCGGGCCCGCGCGCATCTTGGCGCAGATTAACCGCTTCTTTACCGGCGTGGAGATCCACCCTGGCGCCACTATCGGCCGCCGCTTCTTTATTGACCATGGCATGGGCATCGTCATTGGTGAAACCGCCGAGATTGGCGATGGCGTCATGCTCTACCATGGCGTCACCCTCGGTGGCCAGGTGCTCACCCAGACCAAGCGCCACCCCACCATCGAAGACAATGTCACTATCGGTGCGGGCGCCAAGGTGCTCGGTCCCATTACGATCGGTGAAGGATCGGCCATTGGCGCCAATGCCGTGGTGACGAAGGATGTTCCCGCCGAAAATATCGCGGTGGGCATTCCGGCCAAGAACCGTCCGCGCAACCCGAATGAGCGCATCAAACTGGTCGACCCCGACTACTACATCTAAATTCTCTCCCAGCGGCTCACAGGCAACTGTGGGCCGCTTTTATATGCCTTCTGAGCGCAACAGGTCGCGGTATTCGGGATTCTTTTCTATAAAGTGTGCCACGGCGGAGCAGGAAGCAATAACTTGCTTGCCGACGCCCCGGGCGTCGTCAAGCGCGGCCTTAATCAGCGGCGCGGACAATCCTTGGCCGCGGAACGCATCTTTGATGACCGTGTGGTTGAACTCGCGGACCGTGCCGGCATCTACGTAGTGGCACGCGCCCGCCTCGACGCCGTCCACGGTAAGGACGTAACGGGACTTATCGGTCTGGTGTGCAATAGCGTGTTCCATGTGCCCATACTAAGCAAAAATGGCCCCTCTTACGAGGAGCCATTATTGTGGCCAGAGCCAGGATCGAACTGGCGACCCCACACTTTTCAGGCGTGTGCTCTACCGACTGAGCTATCTGGCCAGAAACCCGAAGGTTTCCGCGACCCTGACGGGACTTGAACCCGCGACCTCCGCCGTGACAGGGCGGCGCGCTAACCAACTGCGCCACAGGGCCATTTTTAATTATGTGTGCGCTCTTGGGCACGGATAGATACTTTACAGAAGACTCCCAAGACTCACCAAATCAGCACGTCAGAAAGCTATTTAGGCGGTGAAAGCGGATCTTTTCCACCCAAGTTCATCTCGAATCGTTTGTAGTCTTCCAGCGAGGAAAAGTGCCGCGAATAGAGGTCACAATCTCGATCCACATGACCGTAGAGGGTGGGTGCGACATCGACAATGTGGCGCAGCTTCAGGCCCTCATATTCCTGCTCGCGAGTCCATTCAACGGCCTTGCGGTGCGCCTCCTCATCCGAATTTGCATAGATGAGAAAGAAGTCCTCACGGAAGAAGTTAGAGTGCTCCGAGCCTTCGGAGGCGAGTTCAAAGACAGCGATTCCGACATATGGCTCCATGGCGCCAGCCTAGCAAAACCAAAAGCAGCAACCGCCGAAGCGATTGCTGCTCATTCTGCGACCTTGACGGGACTTGAACCCGCGACCTCCGCCGTGACAGGGCGGCGCGCTAACCAACTGCGCCACAAGGCCAATCGAATATTTAATTCGGCCCAACATTTTCGTGTTGGTACCCCCAACGGGATTCGAACCCGTGCCGCTGCCGTGAAAGGGCAGTGTCCTAGGCCGCTAGACGATGGGGGCCCGTCGCGCTAAGGCGACTTCTAGAAATATACTGGAGACCTCACCTAGTTACAAAATCGCTCCCCCAGAAAGATTAGGAACCATGTCTGACCAGCATCAAACGTGCTCCTGCCACGAGCCGCACGTGCACGGATATAACGCGGATTCTAAGAGCAAGGATCGCTACCTCGCCAGACTCAAGCGCATTGAGGGGCAGGCGCGCGGCATCCACCGGATGGTCGAGGAAGACCAATACTGCATCGACATCATTACCCAGATTTCGGCGGTGAAGTCGGCGTTGGAAAATGTCTCGCTAGCGCTCCTGGAAGACCATATTGAGCACTGTGTGGCCGGTGCCGCCGCCGAGGACGGTGAAGTAGCCACCGAGAAGCTAGAAGAGGCCATGCGCGCCATTAAGAAGATGGTGAAAAACTAAAAGGAGCCACCCGAAAGGTGGCTCCAGTTGTGGGCCCTGTGGGGATCGAACCCACGACCTGCGGATTAAAAGTCCGTAGCTCTACCAACTGAGCTAAAGGCCCAACGTCGCTACATTTTAGCTTGCGGTATTTGCAAAGTCCTAATTAGGGGGCGTCGGCAAGCGAAAGGCGCCCAGCTCGCCGCTGAGCGCCTGCCGGGGAGTGGCTACATTAGCCGCGCATATCGCCCTTCTCCATGAAGCGGACCTGGAAGTCAAAGGCGGTCTTCAGGTCGTGCGGGGTGTGCTGGAACTTGTTTTCCTTGGCACGGTTGAAGTACTCCTCGAGCAACGGACGGTAATCCGGGTGCGCCACGGAGATGACCTTCTCCACGCGTTCCTTCGGCGCCAGGCCACGCAGGTCAGCCACGCCGTACTCGGTAATGATGACCATGGTGTCGTGCTCGGTGTGGTCCGTGTGGGACACGAACGGAACCAGCGCGGAAATTGCGCCGTCCTTGGCCACGGACGGGGAAACGAAGGTGGAGATATAAGCATTGCGGGTGAAGTCACCCGAGCCACCGGTGCCGTTCATGATGCGGGAGCCGGATACGTTGGTGGAGTTGATATTGCCGTAGATATCGGCCTCAATCATGCCATTGGAGGAAATCAGGCCGACGCGGCGAATGACCTCCGGGTGGTTGGAGACCTGCTGTGGGCGGAGGATGATGTGCTTGCGGTAGCGCTCTGCCTCCTCATTCATCTTCTCCGCGTAGTCCGGGGACAGCGCGAAGGAGGTGGCGGAAGCCATGGTCATCTTGCCCGCATCGATGAGATCGAGCATGCCGTCCTGAATGACCTCGGTATAGGCCTGAATATTCTCAAACTTGGAATCCAGCAGGCCGGCCATCACGGCGTTGGGGACGTTGCCCACGCCGGACTGCATGATGAACTTGTCATACTCAAGACGACCAGCGGCGACCTCCCCCTCGAGGAACTCGATGAAGTTGGCGGCGATCTTCTCGGAAACTTCGTCCGGTTCCTTGAATGGTGCGTTGCGGTCCGGGGCATCGGTCTTTACCACTGCAACAACCTTGTCCTCCGGCACCTCCATGTAGGTGGTACCGATGCGGTCACCCGGCTTAGTGATAGGGATTGGCTGGCGGTTAGGCAGCTTTTCAATGCGATAGATATCGTGCATGCCCTCGAGGTTGATGGACTGCCACTCATTGATCTCGATGATGATCTTATCCGCAGCCTCGATGAACTCGAGGTTATTGCCCACTGCGGAGGACGGCACCACGTGGCCTTCTTCGGTAATGCGCACGGCCTCAATAATGGCTACCTGGAAGTCACCGTAGAAGCCCTCTTCTACCTGCTGGCCCGAGTGAGACAGGTGGATATCCTGGTAGAGAGCGGTGCCATCATTAAACTGCTTACGCAGGGTGGGATCTGAGTTATAAGGAGAGCGAAAGCGAATCGCCTCAGCTTCCGCCAGAACACCATCGCAGTCCGGGGCAGTGGAAGCGCCGGAGAAGACGTCGATCTTAAATTCCTCGCCCTTTTCATGGAGAGCCTTGGCCTTTTCTGCAATGGCGGTGGGCAGACCCTTGGGGTAGCCAGCACCGGTGAAGCCAGAAATGCCCACGCGGTCACCGTGGTTGACGTGCTGAGCAGCCTCTTCAGCGGAAACTACGAGCTTCTCGAATGGGGCATACGCGATTCTCTCTGACAAGGGTAATCCTCCTTCATTAAGGGGCCAGCCAAAATAACGGCCGTTCTAATTAGTTACACAGCCCACATTAGCGAATCTTTGCAAGATTTCCACCACTTCTGTGTGACCTTTACCCCATAAAGTAAAAATAGGGAACGGCGCCACTGTGGGCCCGGTTGCTATTTTCCCCCGTTAACTAGCACAATTGGGGCGTGAATTTGCGCATTGGACACTACGATCTCTCCTCCCCCGTCATCCTCGCCCCGATGGCGGGGGTAACCAACGTTGCCTTCCGCACGTTGTGCCGCGAGCAGGAGCTGCAGCGCACCGGCACGGTGTCGGGCCTCTACGTTTGCGAGATGGTCACCGCCCGCGCCTTGGTAGAGCGCAATGAAAAGACGCTGCACATGACCACCTTTGCGCCGCAGGAGGATCCCCGTTCCCTCCAGATCTATACGGTGGATCCGGAATATACGTATAAGGCCGCGAAGATGATCGTCGACGAAAACCTGGCGGACCACATCGATATGAACTTTGGTTGCCCGGTTCCGAAGGTGACCCGCCGCGGTGGCGGTTCCGCGCTGCCTTATAAACGACGCCTCTTTGGCAATATCGTCTCCGCCGCGGTCAAGGCCACAGAGGGCACCAATATTCCGGTCACGGTAAAGATGCGCGTGGGCATTGACGACGAGCACCATACGCATCTCGACGCCGGGCGCATCGCCGTCGAGTCCGGTGCCGCCGCCGTTACCTTGCACGGCCGCACCGCCGCTCAGCGCTACTCTGGCGAAGCCCGATGGGACGAAATCGCGCGCCTCAAGGAACATCTGGCGGATACTGGCGTGCCAGTGCTGGGCAATGGCGATATCTTCCGTGCCGAGGATGCCCGCCGCATGATGGAACAGACCGGCTGCGACGGCGTGCAGGTAGGCCGCGGCTGCCTCGGCCGCCCGTGGCTTTTTGCCGAGCTCGGCGCTGCGCTGCGCGGCGAGTCCATTCCGGCAGAGCCCACCCTGGGCGAGGTCACCCAGGTAATCCTCCGCCACGCGGAGCTATTGGCGGAGCACGATGGCGAGGACAATGCTTCCCGCGATATCCGCAAACACATCGGTTGGTACCTGCGTGGTTTCCCGGTTGGTGGCCAGGTCCGCGCGGGCTTAGCCAAGGTCAATTCCCTCGATGCCTTGCGTGAGCTACTTGCACCTTGGGCAGAGTCCGATGCCCTGGCTGCCGACGCCGACGGGGCCCGCGGCCGCCAGGGCTCGCCATCCAAGGTGGCTTTGCCGGATGGTTGGCTCGACGATCCAGAGGACGATTGCGTTCCGGTTGCCGCTGACATTATGAACTCCGGCGGATAACCTAACAAAGATATAAGAGCAGCTAGGGGCACCCAGGAAACTCGCATTTATGCTCCACTTAAGTTGCGCAGGGGCCGAAATTTTTCGCTATTATCTTTGGCATGCGTGCCGCTTACAGGGAACACCTAGACAATTTCTCCCACGACCTCATCGTGATGTGCGATACCGTTCGCGACATCATGGATAAGGCCTCCGTGGCGCTGCTGCAGGGCGCCTTGGACTCCGCGGAAGATGCTCTCACCATGACTGAGGAGCTAGATGAGTTCCGCGCTAGGTGCTCTGAGCGTGCCGTAAAACTCTTGGCCCTGGAAAACCCCATGGCACAGGACCTCCGTCAGGTGGTCTCCTCGATTTATATCGTGGAGGATCTCTACCGCATGGGCCGTTTAGCCCAGCACATAGCGGACTCCGCGCGCCGCCGCCACCCTGACGCCGTGGTACCGGCGAGTTACATCGGCTACTTCGAGGAGATGTACCGCCTCACTGAAGAAATGGGGTCAGTGCTGCACGATATCCTCGTCACCCCTGATGCGGATTTATCCATCAATCTCCGTGCCGACGATGACGCGGTGGATGATATCAACTCCCACATCTTGCGCATCCTGACCCAGCGCGAATGGGAGGGCACCGTGCGCGAGGCAGTAGAGACCTCGCAAATTACGCGCTACTACGAGCGCTATGCAGACCACTGCGTCTCCGTGGCCGGCCACATCATCTATCTGACCACGGGTCTTTTGCCCAATGACTATGCCAAGAAGCTAGAAGAGGACAAAAAGGACGCCGACTTCGAAGCACGGATGGCTGACCTCGAGCGTCAATTCCGCCGTTAGACGGATTTAAGCACCAAAGAAGGGGGCCGGTTCTTTCGAACCGGCCCCCTTTTCTCGGACAATCTATCTAATCTTTAGCCAAAGCGGCCGGAGATATAATCCTCGGTCTCCTTCTGGGAAGGATTCTCAAAGATCTTGGTGGTGTCATCGAACTCCACCAAGTGGCCCGGCTTGCCGGTTGCTTCGAGGGAGAAGAAGCCGGTCTTGTCGGACACGCGAGCTGCCTGCTGCATGTTGTGGGTCACGATGACGATGGTGAAGTTTTCCTTCAGCTCGTGGATGAGGTCCTCCACGGCAAGGGTGGAAATCGGATCCAGTGCGGAACAAGGCTCGTCCATGAGCAGCACCTCTGGCTCCACAGCGATGGCGCGGGCGATGCACAGACGCTGCTGCTGACCACCGGAAAGGCCGCCGCCCGGCTTATCTAGGCGGTCCTTGACCTCGTCCCACAGATTGGCGCCGCGCAGGGACTTCTCCGCGACTTCCTTGAGCTTCTTCTTGTTCTTTTCACCGGAGAGCTTCAGGCCTGCCACCACGTTGTCCTCGATGGACATGGTGGGGAACGGGTTAGCCTTTTGGAAGACCATGCCGATGGTGTTGCGCACGGATACCGGGTCCACCTTCGGACCGTAGATATTGGTGCCATCGAGCAGGACTTCACCCTTCACGAAGGCACCAGGGATTACCTCGTGCATGCGGTTGATGGTGCGCAGCACGGTGGACTTACCACAGCCGGAAGGTCCGATGAATGCGGTCACGGCCTGGGCCGGGATCTGCATGTTCACGTTCTGCACGGCGTGGAAGTCGCCGTAAAAGATGTTCACGTCATTGAGCGCGAGCTTAGACATTTGGGAGTTTCTCCTCTAGCGAGTGTATGGCGGAATCGAGTAGCACGGCGGTTACTTCTTAACCGAGAACTTTGCGGAAATGATGCGGGCCGCAATATTGAGAACAGCGATGAGGATAACCAGCGTCAAGGCTGCGCCCCAGAGCTTGTCCAGCACGGCGGGCTGTGCACCGGCCTTGTACATATCCAGCATCATCAGCGGAAGCGAAGACTGAGAGCCCTTGAAAGCATCCCAGTTGATGACGGAGGAGGAACCAACCAAGACCAGCACTGGGGAGGACTCACCCATCACGCGGGCAATCGCTAGCATGATGCCGGTAACGATGCCAGACAGTGCGGTAGGCAAGACAATGCGGGCGATGGTCTTCCACTTCGGTACGCCGAGCGCGTAGGATGCCTCACGCAAATCCATCGGAACCACGCGCAGCATCTCTTCAGTATTGCGCACCACAATCGGAATCATCAGTAGCACCAGGGACAGCGCCACGGCGAAGCCGGAGCGGCCGAAGCCGAACAGAGTGATCCACATGGCGAAGATGAACAGGGCCGCAACGATGGAAGGCACACCGGACAGGATGTCCACCATGAAGGTGGTGATGCGGCCGAGCCAGCCGCCCTTGGAGTACTCCACCAAGTAGATGGCGGTAAAGATACCGATCGGGATAGAGATAAGGGAGGCCAGAATGGTCTGGACGAAGGTACCCACGATGGCGTGAGCGGCACCGCCGCCGGAAGAACTATTCATGATGCCGCGCTGGGAGGCGGTCCACCACTCAGCGTTGAGAATGACGCCGCTACCGCGGGCGATGAGTTCCCACAGAACCCACACCAGCGGAACCAAGGCTAAGATCATTGCGCCCCAAACCACTACGGTGGCGATGTTATTGGTCATTTTGCGGGAGCCGGAGATGTCCAAGAAGGTCGCGCCGCCTTGGGAGGCAGGCTTGGCATTAGTTGTCGTAGTCATTGATCCTCCCCTCCTTACTTATTTTTCACGATGGCGCGGGCAATTGCGTTGACCACGAAGGTCAGCAAGAACAGCATGAGGCCGGCGGCGATGTAGGCACCAGCGCGCATCTCGTTACCGAACTCGGCAGATGCCAGAGCGATAGCTGTAGCGAAGGTAGTACCGCCGTCGAAAAGCGAGAAGCGGAAGTCAATCAGCGGGGAGACAACCATGTATAGCGCCATGGTCTCACCCAATGCACGACCCAAGCCGAGCATGGAACCGGCAATGTAGCCGGACATGCCGAAAGGAAGAACCGTCATACGGATGACTTCCCAACGAGTAGCGCCCAATGCCAAGGCCGATTCCACCTGGCCTGGAGGGGTCTGGACAAAGACCTCGCGGGCGGTAGCAGCGATGATCGGCAGGATCATAACGGCGAGCACAATGCCACCGGTAAACAGGTTGCGGCCAGTAGCGAAAGACGGCGAGTTATCAAAGACTTGGAATAGGAAGAAGCCTCCGGCCCAAGACTCCAACCAGGAGTAGAAGCCGGATAGGGCTGGGCCGAGAACCTGCCAGCCCCACAGACCATAAACAATGGAGGGAACCGCAGCCAGCATGTCCACGAGGAAGCCAAGCGGCTTGACCAAGCGGGCAGGCGCGTAATTGGACAGGAAGATTGCGATGGCCAGGGCCACCGGCATAGCCAGCAGAAGGGCGAAGACGGAGAGCAGAACGGTGTTGCCGAACATGGTCGGGATACCGAACTTCATCGCGGAAGTATCGCCGGTCTCCCAACGCCCGCCATAGGTAAAGAAGCCCAAGATGCCGCCGTCATTGACGGCCAAGGCGGGAACAGCACGCCACAGCAGGAAGGCAGCGATGGCGGCAATCATAACGGTGATAAGCGTTGCCGAAGCAGTGGAGAGGAACTCAAAGACACGGTCGCCTGGGCGCTTTACACCGCTATTGGAGCTGGAGGCTGCTGCCTCATCGTGTCCGCTGTTGGAGACTCGCTCGGCAGCGGTGACATTCACATCCGTCTGCTCTGGAGCCGTGGAGAGATTATTGTCTGCCATGAGACTGTTAATCCTTTTCAGCGTTAAAAATGGAAAATATCGTTACATACCTGCGCCCCCAAAGCGCGAATTTTGTGCGGCAGTGGGGGCGGGGGTATTAAGCTTTTATAGCTTTAGCGCTTACTGCAAAGCGTCAACAGCAGCCTTCAGCTTGTCCAGGTGTGCACCCTCGACCGGGATGAAGCCCTGCTCAGCCAGCTGATCGTCCTGGTGATCCAGCACGGTGGTGAAGAAGGACTTAACCAGCTTGGACTTCTCCTCATTGTAGCCCTTGGAGCAGACGATGTTGTAGGTGGTCAGGATGAGCGGGTATGCACCCTCGTTATCGGAGGAGAACAGTGCCTCAGAGTCAACAACCATGTTGTGCTCGGAGTCGGTCTCCTTGAACTCTAGGTTTTCCAGAGCCTTGTTGACGGACTCGGTGGAAAGCTCAACTGGGCCGTGGCCGAAGTCAATCTTGGCCTTCTTTACGCCGTCGCCTTCCTTCTGGTCTGCGAAGCCTGACTCAACGTAGGTGATTGCACCGTCGTTGCTTGCAACCTCGTCAGCAACGCCGGCGGAGCCGGTAACGCCCTGACCAGTATCACCCGGGAACTGCTTGCCCTCGGTGTCCCAGTCGCCCGTAGCGGCCTTCAGGAACTTCTGGAAGTTTGCGGAGGTACCGGACTCATCGGCACGGTAGATGACGGTGATGTCCTTGTCCGGCAGGTCGGTGCCCTCGTTGTCAGCGGCGATAGCCTTGTCGTTCCACTTCTTGATTTCACCCTTGAAGATCTTGCCCAGGGTCTCGGTGGAAAGGTTGATCTCGGTGTCACCCAGGTTGTAGGCGATTGCAACCGGGCCGATGGTGGTTGGCAGGTGCCATGCCTCGTTGCCGTCGCAACGCTTAGCGGCAGCCTCAACCTCGCCCTCGTCTTCCTTCAG
Organism: Corynebacterium sp. ACRPQ; assembly: GCF_022347225.1. Taxonomy (NCBI): domain Bacteria; kingdom Bacillati; phylum Actinomycetota; class Actinomycetes; order Mycobacteriales; family Corynebacteriaceae; genus Corynebacterium; species Corynebacterium sp. ACRPQ. The sequence goes on along the minus strand of NZ_JAKRNF010000022.1, from coordinate 16,486 downwards.
GGCGGAGTCAGAACCAGCGAAGTCAGCCTGGCCGTTGGTGAAGGCCTCAACGCCAGCGCCGGAACCGGAAGCATTGTAGGACAGGGAAGCGTCTGGGTGATCCTCGGAGAACGCGGTCTTGAAGTAAGACATTGCGTTCTGCTGGGAGGATGCGCCGTCGCCGACGAGCTCGCCGGAGACGTCTTCGCCGCCAGCGGAATCGGAGGAGGAGCCAGACTCCTCAGAGCAAGCTACGAGAGCGGTAGAGGTTGCGGCTACGATGCCGAAGATTGCGGCAGTGCGCTTGAAGTTGCGAATCACGGGAAAACCCTTTCCGATGCAGATCAGAGATTGATTGTCCGAGGAAACCGCATCTCCTAGAGAGATATCTCCTGCATCCCGCTCCGCCTTCTGGGACGGGATGCAGGCGCATAGGTGCGGTTAACTCACAAGGTGTAAAGCTATCGGCAGTATCTGACCAACAGGGTTCTAGGAGGTGAACTCTAAGTGAACAAACGCCGCGAACCCCATGACGTTAGTCACATACGCCCCATACAACGTGTTCTTCATCAACTTTAAATCCCAAACGCTCATAGGCCTTGAGCGCCGGATCATTATCCGCTTCCACGTAGAGAATTACCTTTTGAGCTCCCTTTTCTACCATGCGGCGCAGTCCCACTTGCAGCAACGGGCCGCCCAATTTCTGGCCGCGATAGTGCTCGGCCAAACCCACCACGTAGACCTCGCCAAATCCTGGGGTTTCCTCCGCATGCCACTTGGTCCAGTGGAAGCCGGCTAAAACCGGCTCCCCTGCGGTATCCCACAGGAAGAGCACGTCGGCGGGATCGAACCAGTCCGCTTCCATCCCGCGGTGAAGGCGTTCTACATCCCAGCCGCCTTGCTCGGGGTGCCAGGAAAAGGCCTCATTATTTACCTTGAGCCACTGTTCCTCCACGCGGCTTTTCTCCCATTTATCCACTGCTTCGGTGTAATTGAGAGCAGTTAGGGGCAACTCCGCGGGCTGGGCCGCGGCCGCGAGCTCTTCTCCCCCAATGCCCATGACCACGAGCTTGCGGGTGACCTGCAGACCGCGTGACTCTGCTACGGCCTTGGCAGCTGGCAAGTTTCCGTGGGCCCAGGCCTGCAGGTTAGGGGTTTTCGCGGCAGCGTCGTAAAGCAGGGCACCAAAGCCCTGACCACGGAAGTCGGGGGCAATGAATAGCTCGGCGGTAGAGCCCTCCAGACCGGCTACGCCGCACGGCTCCTCCCCTACCCAGGCCACCAGGTGGCGGTGCTCCAGGCGGGAATCGCTAAGACCGTTGAGGAATTGCTCCGACAGCGGCGCCATTCCATCGGCACGTTCGGCCTGCTCAGCCAGCACGTCAACGCGGCGAGCCAGCTCCGGTGCGTCCGGTAGGTTTTCTTCCGTAATCTTAAAGGCATTGCTAGTCATAGGCCCCAGAATACGTAGGGTAAGAATGAAAGGGTGAGTGTTCTTAAGATTGACCGGCGCATCGTGCACGTCCTCCTCGTGGTGTGCGTGCTCATTGCGGCCTGGGTGGCGGATGCCTGCGTGGCTATGCACACGGAACACAAGGTGGCACAAGCCGTGAAAGCCAATTCGCGGCTGGATAATACGCCGGATGTCTTCATCGGCGGCACCCCCTACGTGTGGGCGGCGGCTTCGAAGGAAATCCCTTATCTCGAGGTCAAGGCCCTGGACGTGGAGGTGCCCAAGCTGGGCATGGTCAATGCTTCGACCGTGCTGCGCGATATCACCGTCACCCCAGAGCAGGTCATGAACGGCGATATTGAGGGCGCGCCCGTCTCCACCTACTCGCGCGGCATTTCCTTGGATGGTGTGGCGCTGGGCCGCCTGTTGGGAATTACCGATCTCTCGATTGCTAACCCCGACGATATTTCCCCCTCCGGTGGCACCTCCGCAGAAGCAGAGCTAACGGGCACCCTGCCTGGCGACGCCCACAAGTCCACCGCCAAGGTCACCCTCCGCCTGGTTGGTCCGGAGTTTCGCATGCAGGTCTATGACACGGACGATGAGCGCCTACAAAAGGCCTTTTCCCTCAACTTCGACACCCGCCAGCTGCCGCTTCCGGCCCAAGCGACCGCGGTAAAGATGCAGGGAGGAACCATTTCCTTCGAGGTACAGCGCCGCAATATCAAGGTGCAGCTGGCCCAGCTCTCCCCGCTAGAGATTGAAGGCTCGGAGCAAAAGGCCGTGGAAGAGGCGGAAAAGAAGGCCGCCGATACCAAGCACCGGGTCGGCCCCGCGCCGCAGACTAGCGCAGGCGAATAAAATCCCGCAGCACTTCCTTCATCGTGCGCTGATGGGCCTCCCGCCTATCCTGCGGGGCGAATACCTCAATGGCATCCTTCACGGAGGCCAAGGTAACCGCGTCAAAGCGCCCCTCCGATTCTCCATCGGCTTGGAAGCGCTGTGGTTCGCGGCAGACGAGCTCTACCCGCATGGCGTCGTCGAAGGCCACCGTCTTTTCCTTGGTGAGCTTATTGAGCCATCCGCGCTTATCGGCACCGAAGAGGTGCAACAGGCCGACAACGCCGCCGAGCCCGCTAAACTCCTCCAACCCAAACAGGGCAAGGCCCTCATCGAAGGAATTGCGCGGGTTAGTCACTACCGGCAGCGGGCCCAGGAAAGTCCACGGGTTGGTATTCGAGGTAAACAGCAGTGGCACATCGTCCTTGCGCAGCTGCTCGCCGCTGCTGGACTCGGCCTTGACTGCAATATGCGGCGGGTTCTTCCGCGCACGGCTCCAAGCCCGAATGGCAACGTTTAGGTAGCGCAGCGGAGTGGCCGAAAATCCCTGTTCGCGGGCACGATCCACGCGTGCCAAGACATCCGCGTCCAAACCGAAGCCGGCGTTGACGGCAAACCACCGCTCGTTCCACGTTCCTAGGTAAATGGTGCGGCGCAGATCCCGGTCGAGCATGCGAGCCAGCACATGGGTAGCCTCCATTGGGGTGTTGGGGAACCCTAGAGCGCGCACAAAGACATTGGCGGAGCCGGTAGGAATTACGGCCAGCGCCGGGATGGACTGCGGATCGGGACACTGCTCATCCGCCGGGCCGAGGAGCCCGTTGACTACCTCGTTGACGGTTCCATCTCCGCCCACAGCAATGATGACGTCGTAGTCATCCCTGGTCATTCCCTTGACCATCTCTTCTGCATGGCCAGGGTAATGCGTAAATTGCACCTTGAGATGCAGGCCCTCTACCGATTGTAGGCAGGGAACGATTTGGCGGAAGAGGGCGTTGGTTTGTGAGGTCGAGTTTGGATTCGAGATCATCAATGCGTGCACGAGGTCCAAGTCTAGTAGTTAAAAAGGCGGGTGCACGACTAGGCTGGACGCCCATGAGCGAAAATAATAATGAAACCACCCCTGAAAACATCGAGACCACCGCGGCTTCCCACCCGGAAAACGATCCAGGAAAACTCAATGGCAACGATGCCGTGAACCAGGCTGCCGAGCAGTGGAAGGACGCCGCTAGCCGCAATATCCCCGCTCTCGAGCTGGGCGATACCCCGGTACCGGACGATACCGCGAACCTGCGCCAGGGCCCATCGCTGCACGACGGCCTGCTGGGACTACTCCCCCTTGTGGGCGTCTGGCAAGGCGAGGGCCAGGCCCACGATACGAAGGGCCAGGAATACACCTTTGGCCAGCAGCTGGTCATCGCCCACGATGGCGAGAATTACCTGACCTTTAGCTCCCGCACTTGGAAGATCGATACCGAGGGCAAGCCAGAAGGCCCGTCTGTGCGCGAGACCGGCTTCTGGCGTATCTCGGAAAAGGATGAAATCGAGGTCACCTACACCTCTTCTACCGGCATCGTGGAAATCTTCTACGGCGAACCCTTCAATGACCGCGCATGGCAGCTGGAATCCGCCTCCACCATGGTCACGGAAACCGGCCCGAAGAACTTGGGCCCAGGCAAGCGCATGTACGGCCTCATGCCCAATAACAACCTGGGCTGGGTAGACGAGCGCATGGTTGATGGCGAGATGCGCCCCTACATGTCCGCGGAGCTCACCCGCATCGCCGGCTAAGCCCCAAGCGCTGCATCTATAAGGTCTCGGATGACGTCCACGTTATCCGGGGCCTTCATTTTTTTGTCATTGAGCCTAGTTACGCGCGCAGCAACGCGCACCGAGGACACCAGCCACACCGAATCCGCCTTTTCCAGATACTCCACGGTCAGCGGCTTGGCCTTGCAGCGATAGCCCTTTTCTTTGGCGTGGGCGAAGAGCGCCGCCTGCGTGGTGCCGGGCAGGATACCGCGGCCGGCCGCGGTGCGCAGTTTCTCGCCCTTGACGGCCACCACGGTTGAGGTGGCGCCTTCAAGTATTTCTCCGGTGTCCGGGTCGGTGAGGATGAGATCCTCAAAGCCCTTCTCCCGCGCCATGCGCAGCATCGCCATGGTGGCCGCGTAATTGAGCGTCTTGGCGGGCAATTCCTCCGCTACGTGCCACAGGCGGGGGCTTGTCATGACGGCGACGCCGTGGGCGCGTTGCTCTAGCACCTTGTCCTCGATCGGCTGCACAACAACCCACGCGCTCGGCCGCCCTGTGGAGGCGCGCCCGCGGGTATAGGTCCACGTGCATTTAGCATCGCCTTGCTCGTCCCCGCAGAAGTCCGCGATGGCGAGCCGGGTGGCTTCTTCCCACTTGTCCATGGGTGGCTCTGGCAGGTTCATCGTGCGGGCCGAATCGCAGAAGCGTTGCGCGTGGCGCTGCAGGTTAGCAGCTTTGCCTCCGCGCACGAGCAGGGATTCAAAGATGCCGTCGCCGCGGGTGACCGCGGCATCATCGGCGTAGATAAGAGGCAGCGCGGGCATGTGCCTGCGTACCGACCCTCCAAAGGGCTCCACAACGTAGATGACCGGCTCTTTTCGCGGCGAAAACTTCATACATTTGATTATGCCCTACCATCGGTAGTTGTGAGTTATTCTTCGCCTCTTCTGCAGCGCGCCGGTGCCGCGGAGCACCAGGACGCGACCGTACTCGATGCCCAGGGCGTGGCCTGGCACTATGGCAATCCGCTGGGCGAGCAACGGGCCGCCGATGGCGGCACCATCGTCATTGACCGCTCCCAGCGCCGCGTCATTCGCGTGAGCGGCAAGGACGCCGCCGAGTTTCTTAATAATCTACTTTCACAGAAGCTTGACGACGCCCCCGTGGGCTTCACCGCCGGCGCCCTCGACCTGGACATCCAAGGCCACATCCTCCACCACATGGATACCGTGCGGACCGAAGATGCCTTTCTTATCGACGTCCCCGCGGCGCAATTCGACTCCCTCTTTAAGTTCCTCACCATGATGGTCTTCTGGTCCGAGGTCACCGTAGAGGAAGCCGATATCGCCATCCTCACCCTCCTGGGTGAGGCCGATGTTTCCCTTCCACCCATGGTGGAGTTTGCCCGCCAGGTCCAGTGGCCGGGAATCAAGCGCGTTGACCTGGGCATTCCGCGGGAATCCTTGGTCGAGGCAACGAACCACCTGGAGGAATCCGGTGCACGGCTAGCGGGGCTCATGGCGTTTACCGCCGAGCGCGTCCGTGCCCGCGAGCCGGAGCTGGCAGCGGATCTGGATAATAAGTCCATCCCCCACGAGGTGCCGCAGTGGATCAGCCGCAGCGTGGATAACCCGGCCCACGTTCACCTCAATAAGGGCTGCTACCGCGGCCAGGAAACGGTGGCGCGCGTAGAAAATCTGGGCCGCTCCCCTCGCCTATTGGTGCAGCTGCACCTCGACGGCTCCGCGCCGCAACGTCCAAATGTGGGCGATGACATTACCTTCAATGGACGTAAGGTAGGCCGCATCGGCACGATTGTGGATGACTGCGATTTCGGCCCCATCGCCCTAGGCCTAGTGAAGCGCTCTGCGCTGGACGCCGGCACCCTAGAAGTGGGCGATACCGCGGCGTCTATCGATCCTTCCTCCATCCCCGAGGATGAGGGCCCCAAGGCCGGGCGTGAGGCAGTAAACCGGCTGCGCGGGCGTTAGATCTCCCACTAGCTAGGGGGCGGTGCGGAATTTTTTCGTCACACAGGCTATTGTGTCTTACAGGAAGATACTCAATAGACAAGTCGATGGGGCGCCCAAGAATCCCTGGCGCGCCCTACTAACCCAAGGGGGTCATGCACATGGGACGCGGACGCGCAAAGGCAAAGCAGACCAAAGTTGCACGCCAGCTCAAGTACAACTCACCCGAGATGGATATCGAGTCCCTGCAACGGGAACTCGCCGCACAGCAAGAGGGTGACTCCCGCGATTATGAAGAGGATGACCCATACGCCGACTACGTCGACGAATGGGATGATGCCGACCGCGACGAACGCTAATCTTCCGCTCGCCGCCGGATAGCTCAAGGGCCCTAGGAAATCTCCTAGGGCCCTTCCTCATACCCTCCCCTGGCAGGGGCAGGGCCCTGCTAGAAGTTGGGGTGCTCGCCGTGCATGACCACGCGCGGCTCCTCGCCGGAGGCGGAGCGGACGGTGCCCAGCTCCCACGCATCGATGTGGCGTGCGGTAAGCATTGCCAGGGCACGGTCTCGGTCTTCAGGATTGACCACGGCAATCATGCCGACACCCATGTTGAAGGTCTTCTCCATTTCCGCCAGCTCCACCTTGCCCACCGAGGAGATGAGCTTGAAGATCTGGCCCGGGGTCCAGGTGGCGCGGTTAATATCGGCCGCTAGACCTTCTGGAATGACGCGCTCGAGGTTGCCAGCCAGTCCACCACCGGTGACATGGCAGAAGGTGGATACGGAGCACTCACTGGCCAAGGCCAGGCAGTCCTTGGCGTAGATGCGGGTGGGCTCCAGCAGCTCCTCACCGAGGGGACGGCCAAGCTCTTCCACGTGGCCGTCGAGAGGCATGCCGGCCTGCTCCAGCAGGACGTGGCGGGCCAGGGAGTAACCATTGGAGTGTAGGCCGGAAGAGCCCATAGCGATGAGCACGTCGCCATCGCGGACCTTGTCTGGGCCAAGTACGCCATCGGCCTCAACGACGCCGACCGCGGTAGCGGAGACATCGTATTCATTTTCTTCCATCATGCCGGGGTGCTCGGCGGTCTCACCACCCAGCAGCGCGGCGCCGGCCTGCACACAGCCCTCGGCGATGCCCTTGACTACCTCGGCCACCTTTTCCGGCACGACCTTTCCCACGGCGATGTAGTCCTGCAGGAAGAGTGGCTCCGCGCCGCAGACAACCAGGTCGTCCACGCACATGGCGACGAGGTCGATGCCGATGGTGTCGTGCTTGTCCATGGCCTGGGCCACGGCCAGCTTGGTGCCGACGCCGTCGGAACCGGCGGCCAAGATGGGCTCCTTGTAATCGCCGAGCTTGAACAGGCCAGCAAAGCCGCCAAGACCGCCCAGAACCTCAGGGCGGGTGGCGCGCTTGGCGTGCGGGGCGAAAAGTTCTACGGCGCGGTCACCCTCTTCGATGCTGACGCCGGCTGCTGCGTAAGTATTGTCACTCATGGTTTCAGGTGTCCTTTGTTATTCGGTGCCGAGCAGGGTGCGCACGGCGTCTGCATTGGAGTTTCCGGCGGGCAGGCCAAGTGGGTACTCACCCGAGAAGCAGGCGGTACACAGCTCGGAACGCGGCTGTTCGGTGGCAGCCACCATCTCCTCAATGGAGACAAAGCCCAAGGAATCGGCGCCGATGGTGTCACAGATAGTGGCGCAGACGGTTTCCGGATCATCGGAGGGGCTGGCGTTAGCGATCAGCTCGCCCGGGGAGGCGAAGTCGATGCCGTAGAAACACGGCCACTTCACTGGCGGGGAGGCGATACGCACGTGCACCTCGGCCGCGCCGGCCTCGCGCAGCATGCGGATGAGTGCGCGCTGGGTATTGCCGCGGACGATGGAATCATCCACCACGACGAGCTTCTTGCCGTTGATGACTTCGCGCAGTGGGTTGAGCTTCAAGCGGATGCCCAGCTGGCGCAGGGTCTGGGTGGGTTGGATGAAGGTGCGGCCCACATAGGCGTTTTTAACCAATCCGTGAGCGAAGGTGATGCCAGACTCGCGGGCATAGCCCACGGCGGCGGGGTTGCCGGATTCGGGAACCGGGATGACCAGGTCCGCGCCCTCGGCCGGGTATTCGCGGGCCAAGCGGCGGCCGATGTCCACGCGGGAGGCGTTGACGGAGCGGCCCTTGATATCGCTATCCGGGCGGGCCAAGTAGACGTACTCGAAGACACAGCCGTGGCGCTTGGCCGGCGTGAAGTTCACAGAACGAATGCCAGCCTCATCGATGGCGACGAGCTCACCAGGTTCAATCTCGCGGATGAACTGGGCGCCGCAGATATCAAGCGCACAGGTCTCGGAGGCCACCACCCAGCCCTTGGCCAAGCGGCCGAGGACCAGCGGGCGCACGCCGTGCGGGTCGCGCGCGGCGTACATGGTGTGACCATCGGTAAAGGTTAGGCAGAATGCGCCCTTCACGCGCGGGAGCAAGTCACGGGCGGAGTCGAAGACGGAGGTGTCTTCATCCACGCCGTCGGCAAGCAGCATAGACAAGCACATGGAGTCAGATACGGACTCCTCATGGGGCTTAATCAAGCCGCGCTGCACGGCCTCCTCGCGCAGCTCCAGGTAGTTGACCAGGTTGCCGTTGTGTCCAAGGGCGATGTCTACCCCGGTGGAGGAGGTAGAAAACATCGGCTGGACATTGGACCATTCCTTGCCGCCGGCGGTGGAATAGCGCGTGTGGCCCACCGCTACGTTTCCTTGGAGGGCGGACAGGGTGGACTCATCAAAGATATTGGCCACGAGGCCCATATCCTTGAAGACGACGATGCGGTCATCATCGCCCACCGCAATGCCGGCAGCCTCCTGGCCACGGTGCTGCAGGGCGAAGAGACCAAAGTAGGTCAGCTTGGAGACTTCCTCCCCAGGAGCCCACACGCCATAGACGCCGCACTCTTCGCGGGGCTCCTGCTCATTCTGATCGTCGAGATTGGTGATACTAGGAGTATGTACTTCTACCACGGCGTTTATATTAGCCTGTCGCGCCGCCGGAAACTAACGGAATAAGCGGCAACCACTGCGCAATTTCGCCCGCGCGGGAGCCGGAAGCATCGACGCGACCAGTGTTTACGGCCTCTTCCCAGTCCGCCAATCCGGTGGCAAGGCGCAGCCAGGTTTCCGGGTCGGTCTCCACCACATTGGGTGGGGTGCCGCGGGTATGGCGGGGTCCTTCAATGCATTGCACCGCAACAAATGGGGGTACGCGCAGCTCCACGGAATGGCCCGGCGCGTCGGCCTCGAGGGTGCGGGCGGTGCGACGGACGGCGTCGGCAAGCAGGGCTCTACCAGGCTTATCGTGCTCCGCCGGGGCGGCAATCCAGTCTTTGATGGCCATGACGGCCGCGCGGGTGGCAGCGGGATCGACGGGCTTTTTCATAGCTACATCATAGCTACTGTTATCTTGTTGTTTATGTCACCTACGCCTTCCGTTGCGGAAAACCAGAAATCGCCGGCGCTGACGCTGCGCTTTATGGCATCGCCAACCGACGTCACCATGGCCGGCGCCCCCGGCATCAGCGGCGGACGCGTCTTGGAATGGATTGACAAAGCCGCCTATGCCTGCGCCGTGCAGTGGTCCGGCCAGTACTGCGTGACCGCATACGTGGGCCATATCCACTTCACCCGGCCGATCCCTTCCGGGCACATCGTGGAGGTCCGCTCGCGCATCGCTATGACCGGGCGTTCCTCCATGCACATTGTCAACGAGGTGCTCTCTGCCGACCCGCGCGAGGGCATTTTTACCCGCGCCTGCGATTGCCTGGTCATCTTCGTAGCCAAGGACCCGGCCACCGGCAAGTCCACCCCGGTGCCGCCCTTCGTCCCGGAGACCGATGAGCAGTGCCGCGTGGAAGAGGCCGCCAAGTCGCGCATCGAGCTGCGCAAGGCCATCGAGGAAGAGATGGAAAAACAAACCTACAACGGGCCTTCCGACGCCCCGCGCATGGTCAACCGCTTCCTGGCCAAGCCCACCGACGTCAACTGGGGCGGCAAGGTCCACGGCGGCACCGCCATGCAGTGGATCGATGAGGCCGGCGCAGCCTGCACCATGGAGTGGTCCGCCGAGCGCACCGTGGCCGTCTACGCCGGCGGCATCCGCTTCTACCGACCTATTTCCATCGGTGACCTCATCGAGGTCGACGCCCGCATGATGCGCACCGATACCCGCTCCATGCAGATGTCCATCCACGTCCGCTCCGGCAACCCGCGCGGCGGCCGCGATAATTTGCAGACCGCCATTCATGCCACCGTGGCCTATATCGCCCTGGACCACGATGGCCAGCCGCAGGTGGCCCGCCCCTTCCACCCGCATACCGAGGAAGACAAGCGCCTGGCCGAGCACGCCACCCTCCTGCGCGGGCTGCGCGCCAAGTACTCGCCGAAGCCACTAGTGGTGGCGCCGACGAATCAGCACATCGACTAAGCAGCCCCCTGAACCACGACCATCCACACGGCCACCAGGTGCACTACCGCCGCCGCGATGGTCGCGGTGTGGAAGTGCTCGTGGTAGCCGTAGTAGCGCGCATTGCGCCCTGGCCATTTAAAGCCATAGACCAGCGCGCCGAGCGAGTAGACCACGCCGCCGGCAACGAGCAGCCAGACGACGGCCGCGCCGGCCTGCGTCCACAGCGTGGGCAAGAGCGGCAGCACCAGCCAGCCCAACGCTAGGTAGACCACCACGTCCAACCAGCGCGGGTGGTTGATCCACATCAAGTTGAGCACCACGCCCAAGATGGCCCCGCCCCAAGCGACGGCCAGCATCCACGCCGCTTGCACCGGCGAAAGCACAATGAGACACAGCGGCGTATACGTCGCCGCAATAAACACCGAGATGGTCGCGTGGTCCGCTCGCCGCCACCACTGCACGGCCCGCGCACTCGCCCACGGGTAGCGGTGATATAGGGCCGAGACCCCAAAGAGCCCCACCAGCCCCACTCCGTAAACAGTTACGCCAAGCCCCTGCCACCACTGCAGCGTCATCCACGCATAGGTAATGAGCACGGTGGAGGAAATCACCGACAGCAACGCTGCAATCGCATGTCCCCAGCCACGGCTCAGCGGCCTTGGTCCGCGGTCGGCCATCCAGTAAGTGCGCTGGACAAGGCCCGGCCCCGGTGCACTATTCGCATGGATCTGTGCCAAGACAATGAGCTCCTTCCACCGGACAACTTACCAAACTACGATACCGTAGCCAGATAGCGCATGACAGCTTTCGCCCTTCTATCCCAACGCTCAAGCAACTCGAAGGAGCGGAAGCTCATGCCCCAAACAAGCCTGTGGCTAATCAGACGCTTAAAATCCAGTACAGCCCGTCGGACCCTACGATACGCTGAAAGTAAGAATTTCCGACCCCTAAAGGAGAAACCTTGAAATTGAGATTGCAGGCAGCTCGCTTTAACACGCTTTCCCCAAACTCCCACCGAGCAGTAAGAAAATTTGCAACTCTAATTTCAGCTGGACTACTCGTCACCAGTGTTTCAGCTTGCTCGAAAGAAGAGAAAGCAGATGATCCAGTATTTAACCCCTCCAGCGCTCCAGCCCAATCATCCGCACAAGAAGTAACATCATCTGAATCCCCTGAAAACAAGGAGCCCGAAACCCTCGCAGATCTGGAGTCGACCCCAGAAGGCAAGCTGGTTTCAAGGTTTCAGGAGACTGGTGATATCCAAGAAGGCGATTGGTGCACTCCAGAAGTGATGGATGCGGGCGGCAATCGGACTTTCCTGGACTTGGAATCTGGAGAAATATTCGATGAGCAAATCAACGAAGATGCTCTAGAAGAAAAGTGCATGGTGGCCCTCACCTTGGACAAGAAAGAAGGGATTGCCTATATCGCAGCTGAAGCTTATCGAGCCGAAGCTTGGACGCACACTAGCTTAGATTACATTCACGACTTGTTAAAAAGAGAGTACGGCGACGTAAACGTCGATAAAGTGATCAAGAAAATCGAGTTCACGGACAAACTTGAAGGCTCTGACATGGCGAATGACCGCTTGCATTTCGCACAGATGCTCTATAAGCAAGGGATGCATCCAGATAAGTTCGATGAAGTTTCGGGCACTGACATGACCAAATTTCTTAAGCCCGAAAACATCAGCCCAAATGAGTATCGAGATGAGCTAGAAAAAGCAGAGGTAGACTGGGATGATTTTGCTCTCTATGTTCTCTTGAAAATAGTGGACAAATCAAGCTCTCCATGGGATAACGAAGCCATCCAGGAGGTGGAAGGTGAGCCCAAATCGAGCAAGCCCGACCTGCTAGAAGCACTAGAAGTTTCGGGCTTTAGTAGTAGCGAAGCCAAAAACGCCGTTGAAAGGATGCAAGAAATACCAATGGCCCAAGGAGTCGATGAAGAAACGTACGACAAGCTGTTGCCAAAGGGATGGCAAAATAACGAACTTTAGTCATACTGTGCAAGTGGGGTATGCCTCACCCAAGCAGCACCCTAGCCACATTTATAAACAACGGTCGCCAAGTTTCCAAGCTCCCTGTGGCCGTGTGAAATAAATCTGGTGGATTCTAGTCGTTGTTGAAACACTTCCTATATATCGGTTGGGAGTATCAATAAAGTCATTTCCTCGGCCGACGACTAAACGCCCAAGAATTTACAGGGCGGTGATTAAGTTGCATGTCGACGAATCCTAAGTTCGCTGCACTGTGGACTCCAAGGTCTGTTTCCAAATCCAAGTATTGCCGTGGCAATCCGTTGTTGTTCCCTTTCGCCCATTACGTTGTTGTCAGTTCCGCTTGAAGGAACCCAGATTCGTACTCCTAGCCCGATGCTGGGGCAGGTTATGTTTGTCTGCGTTCCTTCTGCCTTGAGGCAGTGGAACTAGTCGCTGGCTTCGGCATGGCTAGTTTTCGTCCCTGTCTGAAAATGAACCGGGGGTGATGGACCTGACCCCTGTTTGGTGGACACCTGATATCCAGCCCGGTTGGGTTGGGAAGAAAGGTAATCTACCACCATGCCTAGGTACTCCGAACAGTTCAAACGTGATGCCGTGGCCCTCTACGAAAACAATGAGGACCTCTCACTGAACTCAGCATCAGCAGAGCTCGGTATCAACCGTGCCTCGCTGCATTCTTGGATCAAGAAGTACGGCACCGGCAAACGTGCCCGCACGAAGACCATGCGTGACAAGGCCCAAGCGACGACTGATTCTGAGCGAATCCGCCAGCTAGAAAGAGAAGTCTCGAAGCTGCGCGAAGAACGCGACATCCTGCGTAAGGCCGCGAAATATTTTGCCGAAGAGACACGCTGGTAATCCGCTTCCAGTTTGTCTATGACCACCGAACCGAATACTCGGTTAAGCGGATGTGCCACGTGTTAAAGCTCAATCGCTCCTCGTTCTACAAATGGGCCAACACTCGCGAAGAACGCAGGTTAAAGATGTGTTCCGATGCTCTTATTGGTGCACGAATCAAGACCATCTTCGATGATGAGCTCGGGCTTTATGGTGCTAAACGCATTGCTGCGAGCCTCAACAGTGATACGGATTTCGGCCCGATCAATCACAAGAAGGTCGCACGCATTATGAAATCCATGGGGCTGAAAGGCTTTACCAAGCGCCGCCGATGTGTCACTACTAGGCGTAAGCCTGGTCATCGAGTCATGCCAGATCTAGTAGGCCGCAGATTCACCGCTGACAGGCCGAACCACGTCTACGTAGGTGATATCACCTACCTGCCGTGTAAGGGCGGCAAGAACATGTACCTGGCCACGGTCATCGACGTCTACTCGCGCAAACTTGTCGGACATGCACTCGCAGACCACATGCGAGTATCGCTGGTTATCGAAGCTTTGTCCCATGCCAGCAAGGTTCGTGGAAGCCTCAACGGGGCAATTTTCCATTCTGATCACGGCAGCGTGTACACCTCACAAGCCTTTAGGAACTATTGCTCGTCGTTGGGTGTGCGCCAGTCTATGGGAGCGGTAGGAACGAGTGCTGATAACACCCTAGCAGAATCGTTTAACGCCACGCTCAAGCGGGAAATCTTGCGTGACAGGAAAGTCTTTGACAATCCGATCTCCTGCCGCCAAGAAGTCTTCCGGTGGTGCATGCGCTACAACACCCGCAGACGGCACTACTGGTGCAACCTTCTAGCTCCTGATGTCTTTGAAGCCGAGAATTCAGCTACACTGACTAGAGCAGCATAGCTAACCCCCGACGTGTCCACTTTCCGGGGGTCAGGCCCGATGCCGCCGAAGGCAGTGGCATACTCCAGACTGCTAATAGGAACCTGACCCGCACAGAATGTGCGAGGTCTCAAAGTAATGTGGATGCCAGCGTGAAGCATGTCCGACCACCAGCGATGAAATAAGTCCCATACTCATTCAATTCGCTAGGAGGTCTGACATGACCTACGACTATGTCATCAGCATGGACGTTGGTAGATACTCTCACCACGCTTGCGTCTTAGATATCGACGGCACCCAGGTGCTATCTAAGCGCATCAACCAAAACGAAAAATCCCTGCGCGCACTGTTTTCAGCGTTCAGCACACACGACCACAAGGTCCTTGTCGTCGTGGACCAGCCAAATAACATTGGTCGACTAACTGTCGCGGTTGCTCAAGATCTCGGGATCGACGTGCACTACCTTCCCGGTTTGGCTATGCGTCAACTCTCACGCATCCACGCCGGCAATGCCAAAACTGATATCCGGGATGCCCATATCATCGCCCACGCTGCGAAGAACCTTCCGGAATCCCTCCGCAGTGTCGACCGCGTCGAAGAAGCCTTCCTCCAATTGAAGGTCCTCAACGGTATCGACGAAGACTTAGCGCGCTCTTACACCAGGCTCATCAATCAGATTCGAAGTGCACTAGTTGGCTGTTACCCGCAATTCGAACAGTCCCTCCGCGGTCAGATAATTCACCGCAAGTGGGTTCTGCACCTACTTGCACGCTACGGCGGACCGACCAAGATAAAGCGCTTAGGTAAAGCAAAGGCAGCTGCCTTTGCTCGACGCTATAAGGCACGCAACCCCGAACCTGTCCTCGATGCCATATTCGCTGCCATCTCTGAGCAAACAGTCGCCATTGCTGGTGCACAATATGCTGAAATGGGCGTAGCAATGTCGGCGAAGGACGCGCTTTTAAAGCTCGAGCACCGCAAACACATCGAGCAGGAAGTCATCGAACTCATCAACGACGTCCCCCACACTCAAATCCTGCTATCCATGCCGGGAATCGGGCCGAAGACGGCTGCCCAAATTCTCATGACCGCGGGCGACATGTCCGACTTTCCGACAGCTGGGCACCTAGCCCCTTACGCTGGCTTATCACCTCGGACAAACCAGTCCGGGACCTCGATCATGTCGAACTCACTAAACCGAGCCGGTAATAAAAATTAAAGAACGCCCTATGGCAATTATCCTTTGCATCCATCAGATTCCACGAGCGTTCACGGCAATTCTATGAACGAAAGCTCCGTGAAGGCAAAAGGTACAACGCCGCAGTAGTAGCACTAACCCGCAGACGAATCAAAGTTTTTTAAACCATGATGCGCAATCACGAGTGGTACCGCGATCCCCGCCTTACCACAGGAAGGAATCGCAGCCTAAACACCAAAACGAAACAGCCGTGCCCTAAGACAAACCCCAAACAACCCTGCAGAAAGAATCCGCCTCAGATTTCTCCACCCGCGAGATTGACAAACTGTATAGAAACACCCCCGTTAATAAATACTACTTCTTCTTAAGGTCTTCGGGTATAAGTTCCTTGAAAGTACTTTTCGCAATTCGAGGCTTAGAAAGCTCTTTCTTAGTTCTTTCGATGGCTTGTTCTATATCCGGATCATCAAATCCATAATCTTTAAGCGCCTCTCGCATCTCCGATTCCGTAGCTTCATCATTAGAGAAAATGCGATCACCTGCATCATGACGACCCACATTGCTATTTCCATACACAAGCGACAGCAAGACATAGAAGGCGAAATCTTGGTAGTTCACACCAGCTTCATCGAGGATTTCTTGGTATTCTTCAGGACTCAGCACCAAAATTCCACTTGCTTTATCATCATATGGATTATCTTCATAGCTCAACAGCGACGGGTGCAACCCGGAAAGGTAGTTTTTTCGAGCTTTATTAAAGCGGCGTGCCTCCATAGGCCCAACTTTGTCGCCCTCTTCACGTTCAAGATAGTCAGTTTGATCAACAACATCCATAACCAGGTCTATATCGACCGAGGGGTATGTCCGCTCAACCTTGTCTCGAATATAATCCAAACTGGCAATTGAGTAACCAAAATTCTTTTTCGAATCCGCTTTTTTAGCCTGAACCGCCATGTAGGCTAGCCCCTCATCTCTATTCATGAGAGTGTCTGATGGTTTGTGTGTGGGAACCGATCCCGCATAAGGAGATAAGCCAGAATGACTACCGTGACAAGACGAGATCCGGCCGATAAGGCCAAGATTGATGCGATTGAAAAGAAGC
>NZ_JAKRNF010000021.1:0-32902 GCF_022347225.1 Corynebacterium sp. ACRPQ | reverse complement strand
TCAAATAGTTCAACCAACTGCTCCCGCTGATGCTCACTCACCAAACTTCGAGCTCTCAATGAAAACTACTCCCCACTAATCGGAAACTGATTTCTCAGTCCAACTAATGGGGAGCAGTTCAGATAGTGGGAGCGGGGCGGGTTTCTTTTCAGGAAAAAATGAGTAGAATATAAGAAACCTGTCCCTTCTGCTTATTTCCTGTGAGGAGCTCCACTGACGATGCGCCGCCGCTCTCTGCGTCTCGGTATTACGACGCTCCTGTCTGCCACCTTGCTCGGTGGCGCCACGCCGGCCGTGGCCTATGAGATGCAGCGTGATTCTGCCACCTCGTTGCGCATCATTTTGGATTCGGGCGAAAAGATTGAGCAGGATAACGCGGCTGCGGCCATCCTGGCTATTGCTACCCAGCGCAAGGAAGCATTGGTGGCCGATGGAATCTTGTCTCAGGAAAAGGCGGATGCCGCCTTCGAGTACTACTTTGGCAAAGCCCGGCTCAATACCGCGCGCACCGACGGCAATATTTATTCGACCCCGCTGGACTTCCCGTGGGAGCCAGAGGAGCGGACGCAATCCCTGGACGGCAAGCAGTACACCGAAGCGGCTGTACTGGATTACCTCGACATGTTGGGCGCCAACTATACCCAGGCGGTAATTCGTGCCGAGCTGGGTGAATTCACCAAGGACTTGCCGCAGGCCCCTGCCAGCAACGCGGCGACCTCTCCGCGTGCCGAGCTGCCGGCCATCGGGGAAACTGGCTCCGCCTTCCCAGATGAGTTCCCTGCCTATGCGGCGGCGCTGCGCGATATTGTCACCATCACCAAGCAGGTCAACGCACCCCTGGAGCAGGCCGCCGCGTCGCACCATACTGCGGGAACCGTGCCCGCGGATGCGGCGGCGGACGAGCATTCCGGTCTATCCGCCTTTGAAGGCGGCCTCCTAGCCACCGGTTTAGCGGCGCTGACCAGCGCCGCCGGCTTCGGATGGTCCGCACTCGACTGGTCCGAGATCCTTTCTCACTTGGGCCAGTTCTTTTCCTAAGCACCAAGCCCTGCCCGCGGGGTTAAAGCAGGCGGAATGAGGTTAGACCGGTGGGGCTCGCCGAGCCCGTAAATGCATGCTGTTGTTGGCCGATGTAGGCGGAGCCAAAGTACTCGCCATTGGGCCGTGCGTGCAGGCTGGTCAATTGCAGTCTGTCCGTGGCATAGGGGCTTGTCCGCCGGCGCACCCACGATCCAATGTGCAGGCGGATGGCATCCGAATAGCGCGTGGAATTGAGATGGGCTAGCGGGCGATAGCCGGCGGCTACCTCCAGCGCGAAGACTACCCAGCCTTGGATGCGGTGTTGGGCGGCGACTTCCGCGGACGTCGGCAAGCGGCCATAGCGCACGCGGTGGGGTGCAATGAAGAGTTTGAGGTGCGAGTAGCCGGGGATGGGCTCATACATGGTGGGGAAGTAGTGCTCCTGCATAAGGGCAGGAGGCGGACGCGTGATAATTGTCTCATGCCCACCCCAACCCCGCCATTTCTGAGGGTTTCCTGAAAGGGGTGGGCGCGAATGAGCGCGCGGTTCGCTATACTCTCGGGGAGTTAAAGAGAATCGTAACCAAAGGATTTAAGTACATGCGTGGTCTAATCGTTGACTATGTCGGCGTCCTTGACGGCACCGAAGAAGACAACCGCCGCTGGAAGGCGCTGCTGGCCGCCGCCAAGGCAAATGGCGCAGCAACCGCCATCCTGTCCAATGACCCAGGCGGACCAGGCGCGGAGCACATCCGCGAGTGGGAGTACCGCGGAAACGTCGACGCAGTTGTTCTCTCCGGCGAGGTGGGGGCGGAAAAGCCTGAGGTCGCAGCCTTCCAAGCGGCAGCGGATGCCCTAGAACTGCCGCTCAATGACTGTGTCATGGTTGATGATTCCATCCTCAACGTGCGCGCCGCCGTGGAATCCGGCATGGTGGGCTTTTTGTACACCAGCTTTGACCGCGTCTCCGTTGAAATCCAGGCAGTCTTCGATATTGAAGGTGAGTTTTAGTGGCTAAAGCCCGCGTTTACATCCCTGCGACCTACGCCATGCTGGCGGAGCTGGAAGAAACCGGCACGCTTTCCGCACGCTCCGGCTGGGGCTTTATGGTGACCCCTGCGCTGCAGGAGTTCTATACCGAGGGCGATGAAGAAGAAATTGCCTACTCGGCCTTCCTCGAGGCCTCTATGGCCTCCATGCGCCTTTTGGCCATTGGCGATGAAGAGAAGTTCCCGCACCGCCGCGTGGTTATCTCCGTGGACTTGGATGATTCTGTCCTCACCCCGCGCCCGGATATGGGCGAGCCGGTGGTAGAGCTCAAGCCGGCGCAGTTCAGCAAGGACGACCTAGCGGCCATCCACGTGGATATTGCGGAGTCCGAGGAAACCACAGCGAAGGCCATCGAGGCTATCGATACCGCAGACCTTGGCGATGAGGACGCGGAGCTGGCCGTGGGAGATGCACTGGATAAGTTTATGGCCTTTTATCACCCCAGCGAGCTGCCTTTCCTCGTAGAATTGCTCTAAAACTGAAGGAGAAAACATGACTCAGCGTTTCAAGAACCTGGCTGCAGCTACCGTTACCGCAGGCGCAGCCCTCATCGCCGCGCCTGCCGCACTGGCAGATACCACCCCAGCTGCAGATGCGGCTGCCGACGCCGTGCCCACCACCCCGTGGCTGGCGCTGCTAGAGACCTCGTCCCAGGGCACCTGGGGCCAGATCCTCGATGTATTCTTCGGCATCGTGGACGTCATTTTGGGAGTTATGGCCGATACCGGCTTCCACCTCTAATTTTCCCACTCCACGTTGGTGCGCAGGGCCTCGAGTAGGCCGCGCACCGCGTCGCGCCGCCGCGCACTGGCGGTATCAGGGGGGATCAGCGCAGGATCATCGAGGCCGCATTCTGGGTCCGCAGGCGGGCCCATATGCGTACAACCGCGGGGGCAGTCCTCGATGGCGGCGGCGAGGTCTTCAAAGACGCCCAGCACGTCATCGGCATCCACGTGTGCGAGGCCAAAGGAACGGATGCCTGGGGTATCGATAATCCAGCCGCCGGTGAATGCATCCTCGGCGGGGAGGGGGAGCGCCACCGATTGGGTGGAGGTATGCCTGCCTTTGCCGACGCCCGATACTTCCCCTGTCTCCCTATCCGCATCCGGTACCAGTCGGTTGACCAGGGTGGATTTACCCACCCCGGAATGCCCGATGAGCGCGGTGACGTGGCCGTCGATGTGGTGGCGCACCGCCTCTAGTCCGTCCTCGACGCCGGCTTCCACCACCGTGACATCGAGATCGGCGAACTCGGCCGCGAACGGGGCAGGATCCGTGAGATCGGTTTTGGTCAGGCACAGGATGGGGTGGATATTGCCCACAAACGCAGCGATGAGGGCGCGCTCGACAAATCCGGAGCGCGGCGGCGGATCCGCCACGGCGGTGACGATGAGCATCTGGTCCGCATTCGCCACCACGATGCGCTCATAAGGGTCGGTGTCATCGGCCGTGCGGCGCAGGACGGAGGTGCGCTCTTCCAGCTTCACAATGCGCGCCAGGGTGTCTTTCTTGCCGGAGGTATCGCCCACGACGCCCACGCGGTCGCCCACCTCGATGGCGGTGCGGCCCAGCTCACGGGCGCGCATGGCGGTGACGCGGGGGCCGTCGTCTAGCGCTACGCCCCAGCGCCCGCGGTCCTTGGTGATGACCATGCCGAACTTGGCATTTTTGTGTTTGGGGCGGTCCTTCGTGCGCGGTCGCGAGCCCTTGCCGGGGCGCACGCGCACATCGGATTCGTCGAAAGAACCGAAACGCCTAGCCATTGCTCTCCTGTTGCTCGGGGTCCACCATCGTCTCCCACATGCGGTCGAAGCCAGGCAGGGTCTTCGCGGTGGTGGAAATGTCTTCTACCTCTACGCCCGGTACCCGCAGACCGATAATCGCACCCGCGGTGGCCATGCGGTGATCGGCGTAGCACGGCCACTCGCCGCCGTGGAGAGGGGCGGGGTCGATATGCAGGCCGTCGGCAAGCTCGGTGACCTTGCCGCCGAGGGCGTTGATATTATCCGCCAGCGCCTTTAAACGGTCAGTCTCGTGCCCGCGCAGGTGCGCAATGCCGGTGAGGGTAGAGGGGGTCTCCGCCAGGGCGCACAACGCCGCGACGGTGGGGGTGAGCTCGCCGATATCGCCCATATTGCGCTCGATGCCCTGCAGCGCGCCGTCCTTGGCGCCCTTGGCAGTGACAAAGCCCGGCTCTTGGGTGACCATGACGCCCATATCCACCAGAATATGGCGAATGGCGTCGCCCGGCTGGGTGGTATTGGCAGGCCAGCGCTTAATGGTCACGCGGCCGCCGGTGACGGCAGCGGCGGCAAGGAAGGGCGTGGCATTGGAGAGATCCGGCTCGATTGCCCATTCCCGCCCGGCAATCGGGCCAGGGTGCACGGTCCACGTATTCTCGCCGGAATCCACGCGTACGCCGGCTTGGCGCAGCATGCCTACGGTCATCTCCACGTGCGGCATGGACGGCAGGGGGCCGCCCTCGTGGGTGACGGAAATGCCCCTTTTAAAGCGCGCGCCGGCCAGCAGGAGTCCGGAGACGAACTGCGAGGAACCAGAGGCGTCGATAGTGACCTCACCGCCTTCCGGTACCCCGTGCGAGCGCACACTAAAGGGCAGGCTATCGCCGTCCACCTCGACGCCGAGCTGGCGCAGTGCATCCAGGGTGGTGGACATGGGGCGGGCGTAGGCCTGCTCGTCGCCGTCGACAAGCACGGCGCCGTCCGCCAGGGCCGCAACCGGCGGGATAAAGCGCATGACCGTGCCGGCCAGGCCGCAGTCCACCGTGGCACCCTTAAGCGGGCCGGGGGTGACGTGGATATCCTCGCCTTCGTGCTCGAAGCGCACGCCCATAGATTCCAGGGCCTTTTCCATCAGCTGCGAATCGCGGGAGACCAGCGGCGCGCGCAGGGTAGAAGGGCCATCGGCCAACGCTGCAAGAATGAAGGCGCGGTTGGTAATAGACTTCGAGCCCGGCACGTGCTGGGCCCACGTAATGGGGCCTGCCGCTTGCGGGGCGGACCAAGGTTGAGACATATCGTCCATAATAGAGGGCATGTGCGGAAGATTCGTTCTTTTTACCGAGTCCCTTCTCGATGAAGTGGGCGCACTGCCCGGAGTTACTGAGGTCCACGCCCCACAAGGTACCCCAGGCCCGCGCTACAATATTGCGCCCACCCAGCAGGTGGCGATGGTGCGCGTACGCGAAAGCCTCGCCCAAGTTGACCCTGCGCGGTGGGCACTGCTGCCGCACTGGAAGAAGGACCTGGACGGCCCGCCGCTGTTTAACGCCCGGGCGGAAACGGTGGCCACCAAACCCTCCTTCCGGCATGCCTTTAAGGGGCAGCGCTGCCTTATTCCCATGAA
Organism: Corynebacterium sp. ACRPQ; assembly: GCF_022347225.1. NCBI lineage: Bacteria > Bacillati > Actinomycetota > Actinomycetes > Mycobacteriales > Corynebacteriaceae > Corynebacterium > Corynebacterium sp. ACRPQ. The sequence goes on along the minus strand of NZ_JAKRNF010000021.1, from coordinate 27,466 downwards.
CGGCTACTACGAATGGCACCAGGAAGAAGGCGGCAAGCAGCCCTATTTCGTCCGCGCGGAAGAGGGCCTGTTGTGGGCGGCAGGCCTGTGGGATACCGGCCTAGACCGCCTGTCTGCCACGATTGTCACCACCGCAGCTACGGAAGAAATGGAGTGGCTGCACCACCGCCTGCCACGCTTCTTGACGGCCGAAGAAATGCGTACCTGGCTGGAGGGTAGCCCCGAAGAAGCCGCTGAGCTGCTCTTACCGACGCCCCTGCGTGGCTTCCACACCCAGCCCGCCGACAAGGCTGTGGGCAGCGTATCCAACGATTATCCGGAGCTACTCGGCGAGTAGATCAGCAAAGCTAGCAGAGCACAGCTCTGCGAGGTCCTCCGCATTGAGCTCGATATCCAGCCCGCGGCGCCCGCCGGAGATGAAGACGGTATCGAAAAGGACGGCGGTTTCCTCAACGACCGTGGGCAGCGGGTTCTTCTGTCCCAGCGGGGAAATGCCGCCCGGGATGTATCCGGAGGACTTGGACGCGTCATGCGGATCCGCCATGGCGGCCTTAGCAACGCCGTGGGCGGCCGCGGCCTTCTTGAGGCTCAGGTGGTGGGTGGTAGGGATGACGCACACCGCCAACTGCCGCTTGGACCCTTTGCCCGCCGTTAAATCGATGACCAGGGTTTTGAGCACGCGTTCCGGCTCTACCTCGAGGGCCGCGGCGGCGTGATCGCCGAAGTGATCCTTGCCCGCCTCGAAGGTGTAGACGTGGTGGTCTACGCCGGCATCTTCCACGACTTTGAGCGCTGGGGTGGCTGCATGCGGGGACTTTTTAGACATGACTGGGATCCTAACGCTACGCGTTAGGATAGAAATTGTGGCTAAAGAAACAATCAGCGAAAAGGAGCTGCAGCGCCGCTTCGAAGCGGAAGCGCTGCCCCTGCTAGACCAGCTCTACGGCGGTGCCCTGCGCATGACGCGCAATCCGCAAGATGCTGAGGACCTCGTGCAGGAGACCTACCTCAAGGCCTATAAGTCCTTTCATTCCTTCAAGCAAGGTACAAACCTTAAGGCGTGGCTGTATCGCATCATGACCAATAACTACATCAACTCCTACCGCAAGGCGAAGCGCCGCCCCACGGAGTCCTCGGCCGATGACCTAAGCGATTTTCAGCTGTATACCACTGCTGGGCACGATTCCACTGGCCTGGAATCCGCCGAGGTATCAGCGCTTAAAGACATGCCGGACGCCACCATTTCAGAGGCCATGAATGACCTGCCCGATGATTACCGGATGGTGGTGTACTACGCGGATGTAGAGGGCTTGGCGTATAAAGAAATTGCAGAAATCATGGATACTCCGCTGGGCACGGTGATGTCCCGGTTGCACCGGGGAAGAAAATTGCTCCGGAAAGCGTTGAAAGACGTGGCACGAGAACAAGGCATTGGATTAGAACACCCAGACATGGAGGAGAAGTAATGGACCGCGCAACGGAACACAACTGTGGTGCGTGTAGCTCCCCAGAGGTACAGGCCCTCCTGTGCGAGCTTCTCGATGAATCCACCACCTATGCCCGCGCACTCGCCATCCGCGAGCACATTGCCCAGTGCGATTTCTGTCAACAGCGCCTCGAGAGCGAGGAGATTATCCGCTCTCTGGTGCGTAACTGCTGTAATGGCCAAGCCAAGGCGCCGCAGGCGCTGCGCCGCCGCATTTCGGTAGAGATCACGCGCATCGACACGGCGTGGTAGGCACTGTTGCTCACCCGCTGTCGTGGGGTCATGGTCTCCTGATCTTCCAACTTTTTGCTTGAGTCCATACTGATCGGGCCGAATTGAGGGTGGAAGGGCCGAATTGAGGCCCCAATGTGTTCAATTCGGCCCGATCACATTGGACTTAAGGCACGGAGAGGCCAGGCGGGGAGCTAGGAGGCGACATCGATTTGCGTCTGACATAGCAAAAGCCCGGTTCTACGGTCGAAGTGACCGAGGGAACCGGGCTTTGAGTAATGCTGTGCGTTATGCGCCAGGACGCTTGCCGTGATTAGCGGACTTCTTGCGGCGATCCTTGCGCTTGCGACCACGCTTGCTCATTGCGCACTCCTTCGTTGAGGGTATCTGAACTTTATTCAACTGTAGCGGCTAAGGGCGCCGAAACGAAAATTGGGGGCTGCTTATTAAGCAGAAACGCGGGCGCGGCCACGGCCGCGGTTGCGGCGACGCTTGAGGGCGCGGCGCTCCTCTTCAGACAGGCCGCCCCAGACGCCGGCGTCCAGGCCGGACTCCAGTGCCCACTTCAGGCAGGAAGTGGCAACGGGGCAACGGTTGCAGACCAGCTTGGCCTTAGCGATTTGGGTAAGTGCAGGACCAGAATTGCCTACTGGGAAGAACAGCTCGGGGTCTTCGTCGCGGCAAACAGCTTCGTGGCGCCAATCCATGATTGATATCTCCTAACAAAAATTCGACAGCAGTAAGCACAAGTGCTTTTCATGAGAAATGAAAAGCAACCAATGCCAGGGTGGGTGGTTGTGTGAACTGGTCTGCGTGCAGTGGGGCCCGGTCTCGAGGTCGGGCCAGCGTCGCCGCCGCCAATGGTTCACATTGTGGTTACTTGAAGTTTCCTTCAAGTTAAGAAGAGGTTTACGTCCTCTTTCTTTTTGCTACCCCAGAATCATGACATGTTTACTCAGACTCCGCTAGGGGTAGAGGCGAAATTGTGGTCAACCTCACGTGAATGAAACTAGTGTGGGGGTCATTTAGGTCGACGTATGAGTTGAAAGAAGCCTGTGAGAAACGCGCTGAACTGGTGCATTGTCCAAAAAACATTGAGTGCGGTGACTGAAGAAGCGTCAAATCTACCCGGCTAACCCCTGCCCCCGCGAAACCTGAGTGGCGCACAAGGAAATGGCCTCGACCGGTGAGTAGACTGTGGGTTTGTGTCTAAGCAGAAGAAAAAGCAGGTAAACAAAAAGCAAAATGTTTCCTCCGCGCAGCCGGCGCGTGAGGAGAAGGCCCAGCAGGGCGCGCCACAGCCGGTCCTCGTGGCCGCAGCGCTCGCCGTGGTTCAGTCCATCGCCGTCATCTGCTTCGGTATCTTCCTGATTGTGCGCGAGGTGACCGGCGCAGAAAATGGTTCCATGGTGTCGGACTCGGGCTCCGGAAGCTTTGTGGGGCTGGGCACCGCGCTATTTATCTTTATCGTCTTTGGCTTTGTCATCGTCGGTGCTTGGGCCATGGTCAAAGGAAAGCGCTGGGGTAGGGGAGCCATTATCTTGGTGGAGCTCATCTTGGCAGCGAGCTCCTTCCAGATGTTTAGCGGCGGATCGCCGCTACTTGGTGCGGTGACCTTGGCGAGCGCCGCAGTAGTCATCTTCCTGCTGATGTTCGTTCGTGCTTCCACCGAGTGGGCGGCAGCAAACTTCTAAATTCGCTGCCACGCACACTAAGGGCCGCGCCCCGGGTAAATCCGGAAGGCGCGGCCCTTTCTGTAGCGGAGGGTGTTAATCGGCGCTTAGGCCCACGACCTGATCGCCGCGGGTTTCCACGATGGTGTCGCCCGCCAAGGTGAGGTAGACGGGGCCGTGGTAGCCGCCGCGATCAACCGGTATGGTTCGCAGGGTTTTGCCGGTGGACCAATCCATGACAGCAATGCCTGCTTGGGTAGGCACCAACATGTGCTCGTCGACGGCGATGGGGGTGCCGATGGCATCTTCTACCACGTGATCCACTGCGAGGTCGCTCGGCTTGAAGAGATAGAGCCGGGAGCCATCAAACCAGGTCATATGGTGCGGCAGGTCCGCGGTTGCCGGGGCGAACGGCGAGGCGCCTGCATCGATGTCTGGAGAGGGCTCTGCCGAAGTAGAGTCCAGCTTTTCGCCCTTATTGTCATAGGACTCGATCGTGGGGTGCGGTCCTGGGCGGTAGACGGCGGCGGCCTTTTGTCCCACAGCGACAAGCCGGGCGCCGTCGGTGGCTATGTCCACATCGGCAGCGATATCGGGCTCACGGGAATCATCAGGGGTGGTGTCTTGGAAACGCAACCAAGTGGCGCCCGGTTTATCGGGGCAGGACTCGGTCAGTGCCAAATTCTCGGTACGGGTAAGGGCGGAGCTAATGGTGCAGTCTTCATGCGGTTGCTTGTCTGGCTCCTGCTTAGCTTCCACGTCACCGTATTCCACGGTGCGCACCATATCGGAGCGCCACAGATCAATCCGGTCGGTGGAGACTGTTCCTACCCGGTCATTGGAGGAAACGGGTACTACTTTCTCTGAGTTGACGGCGCTGCGGATGCTGTCATACTCGCCAGTTGCGGCATCGATCGCCACGGTATCCCCGCAACCCACGCCGGTTTCATACGACGCCACGATTTTGCCCCACGCTGTCGACAGCGAGCAGAGATCGGCATCTGTGCGCTCATAAGTCCACGCCTCGGAGCCGTCCGGGTTCGTGGCGGTGAGCGTGTGATCGGCGTGCGTGATGGTCAGGCCATGTGCCGAAACCGCCCGGTATTGGCCGGGTACTGGTTCGTTGGGAAGGCTGAAGGACTCGTGGAGGGCCTCGGGGACGTCGGCAAGCGCGGGTGCATCCTTATCCCCAGGAACGGCCGCTTGGCTGAGATGCGCCTGGTTAATATTGGCGGTAATAGCCGCCCCGCCGACCGCGATGGCGCAGACCACGGCAATAATGCCGGTAGCCCTCCAATCGGGGGGCGTCGAGCGCAAAATGGGAGCTTTAGTCATCGGCGGCCTCCTCGCCGGCGCCGGGAGCTGCCGCGGCGCGCGGTGGTACGGGTGGGGGATTTCTCGCGGACAGGAACCTGGCCCACGACCTTGGTCTCAGGGCCGACAGTCTCTTCTATATCCGCGGGGATGTCTAGAGCCTGGGCCAGCTCTGGGGACGTGGAGAACCACTGCGGCGGATTCGGCTCACCCAAATCCAGCTCATCATTAATAACCTGCCATTTGCCCAGCTCATCGTAGCCCACCAAGGTGATAGCGGTGCCCGTATGGCCGGCGCGACCCGTGCGGCCGATGCGATGGACAAAGGTCATCGGATCATCCGGAACCTGATAGTTGATGACGTGGGTGACATCATCAACGTCGATGCCACGGGCGGCAATATCGGTAGCGACCAAGATGTCCACCTGGCCGGTGCGGAAGGCATGCAGCGACTTCTCGCGCGACTTTTGCCCTAGATCGCCGTGGACGGCGCCCACGTGGAAGCCGCGCCGGGCCAGGTCATCGGCCAATTGGGCGGCCGCGCGCTTGGTGCGAGCGAAGATGATGGTGCGCCCGCGGCCGGCGGCCTGCAGGGCGTGGGCGACGACGGCAACCTTATCCATGCGGTGGGCCTGGAAGGTGACCTTGCGAGTGGAGGAATGGGTGAAATCCTGCTCGCCGGATTCGGCGCGGATATGGATGGGTTTTTCCATAAACCGGCGGGCGAGCGTCAAAATTGCGCCCGGCATCGTGGCGGAAAAGAGCATGGTTTGGTGGGCATTGCCATCGAGTGCCGTGAGGATAGCCTCCACCGAGGGTAAAAAGCCCAGATCCAGCATCTCGTCGGCCTCATCGAGAACCAAGATAGCCACGCGATCTAGCTGCAGTTCGCCGCGTTCGTGCAGATCGATCAATCGGCCAGGCGTGCCAATGATGACATCGACGCCCTTGTTGAGCTTTTTGATCTGCTCCTCGTAGGGACGGCCGCCGTAAATGGAGGCTAAGCGCACGGGCAGGTGGGCGGCAGCCACCTGCAGGTCCTCGGTGACCTGTTGGGCAAGCTCACGGGTGGGGACCACCACGAGGGCGCGCGGGGTGCCATCGAGCTCGTCGATATCGGCGTCATCAAAAACGCGGTCCAAAAGCGGCACGCCAAAGCCATAGGTCTTGCCCATGCCGGTGCGCGCTTGGCCTATCAAGTCCTGGCCGGATAGCGCGATGGGCAGGGTTAATTCCTGGATTGCAAAAGTACGCGTGATGCCACGAGTGGCGAGACCATCGCAGATTTCGGCCGCAACGCCGAGTTCCGCGAAGCTCGGTGGCTGGGATTTTATGTCAGACACACCTTGATAGTAGCCGGGATGGTTATAGTGGGGCCATTGACAATAAAACTCTAGTTAGAGGAGGAATCTTCATGGATATCAAGTTTGGCTTCGCGGATACCGCTCGCGAGCTGGTCATTAGCGCTGCAGGTGACCAAGCCGAGCTGACGCAGAAGATCAACAGTGCCCTGGCGGATAACTCCACCCTGGAATTGGAAGATGACAAGGGCCGCAAATACCTCGTGCGCACTGACCGCGTGGTCTACGTCGAGGTCGGCATTGCAAAGAAGCACGCCGTGGGATTCGCCGGCGCCTAAGGCGAGCGCATAGGGCTGCTGATTCAGCTTTTTTAAATACCAACGGGTAACCTAAGGCCCCATGGAAAAAAGGGAGACTCGCCACGCTCACCGGAGCCAGGGCCATGCGCCGGACCACCCCAATGCGGTGGTCCGGTTTGCGCGTCAATATGGCTGGTGGCGCGTGGTGGCTATCCCCCTCATGATCGCGCTGACCATTTGGTTCATCGTCGATATCGCCACCGCCTCTTCCTCTGAAGAAAAGGCGGAAGGCACTATCGAGGCTGCCCCAACGAGTACGGAGAAGATGGGCCCTGATCCTGCCGATGCTGCAGCGGTGAAGCGGGAAATCAGCGAGATGCCGCCCGGTGGCTCCTACACCAAGCAAGGCAAGGGTACCTTCCACGAGGTAGGCGAGCCCGGCGCCGTCACGGGTAAGGGCGGCGAGCAAAAGGTGCGCTATTCCATCGAGGTAGAAGATGGCCTTAATACCGCACCGTATGGCGGCGATGAGTCTTTTGCCGCCATGGTGGAGGCTACCTTGTCTGACCCGCGCGGCTGGACCGCGCATAAGGACTTCGAGTTCGAGCACGTGGCTGCCGATGCGGAGCCGGATACCCGCATCCAGCTGACCTCGCTCGGCACCGCCGCAGAGCGCTGTGGTGAGAAGATTGAAACGGAAACCTCCTGCCACACCACCATTACGGGCGAGTCCACCACGATCATCAATGAGGCCCGCTGGGTGCGCGGCGCCACGCCTTTTGAGGGCGATATGGGCAACTACCGCCAGTACGTCATCAACCACGAGTTGGGCCATGCCATTGGCTATGCGGCCCACCAGCCGTGTGGCGGCCAGGGCAAGCTAGCGCCGGTCATGATGCAGCAGACCTTGGACCTTAACAACAAGGAATTGCACGATCGCAATCCCAGCGAGGTCTATCCTGATGAGGACGTGACCTGCTCACCGAACCCGTGGCCTTATCCGAATCCGGATAATAAGGATCCCCACCAACCCGAATAGGAGTTAAGGATGCCGCTTCCCCCAGAGCATGTTTTAAGCGCCTTCCACGCGGAAACCGGTGCCACTGGTACCCGCCGCGCGCAGGGCGATCAATTGGGTCCGGTGTGGGATAACGGCATCAAGGTGGGTGACGTGGTCTATTCCCAGGCCGGTCCGTTTGCCGCCTGGTCCGCTAAGGTGCGCGAGCGCCTCAGCGTGCAGGGGGCCCGCGTTTCCCGGCCGGTACTGTCTAGCGATGGTCGGCACACGGCCGCAGGGTGGAAGGCTACCCAGTTTATTCCGGGCCATGTTCGCGGGCGCATTGATGAAACCGCACAGATGGCGTTGCGCTTGGATACGGCTCTGGCCGAGGTGCCCATTCCCAACGGGCAGCGCAGCGATGCCTTCGCTCGCGCCGAGCGCGCCGCCTGGGAGGAAACGGGCGAGGCTTATCGCCCAGCCCTGCTTGCCGACGTCCCCCTTATCCCCGCCCACACCGCTCTTCTCACCACCACGGTTTACCACGGCGCTAACCCGCCGGGCATTGTGGACATTGTGCCGAGTGAATCCCCGCGCCCAGCCGGCTGGACGGCCGCTTTGGTCATTGTGGATGGGCTCATTGGCCAGGCTGTTGATGATGGGATTTGCCAGCGCTTCAGTCACGTACCCGGTATGCAGGAATTGCTGTTGCGCGCGGTGTCATATCGCCGTCATGTCAATGACCTGCACTCCGCATCGCGTTCAAACACGCGTTCGCACATAGAGCGGGTGGAGCAGCATCTGGTGTCGCGGGCATCTGCCATACTGGAGCGGTGAGTTACGACCCCCATTCCACCGCGCGTGCGGGAGTGGTCCTTCCACCGTCCCCACAGGTGCGCCTCGTTCCCCGTACCCAGTCCGCCACGACCCGCAGTTGGCCTGTTAACCTGCCCGAATCCGGTACCTGGAAGGTAACCGGTGCCGCCGGCACCGGTGTGTCCAGCTTCCTTATCGATACCGTCATTCATACCTTGGATAAAGCCCGGCAGACCGGCGCGGATCCCTCCGGCATCCTGGTTATCGCTCCCTCGAAGGAATCCGGCGCCCGGCTGCGCCGCGAGCTTTCCGAGCGCCTCGAGGATTACGCCGCACAAACTTCCATGGTGCGTTCCGTACACTCCCTCGCATTCGCGTTGCTGCGCACAGCGGCCGAGGAGGAGCTGCGCCTTATTACCGGTGCGGAGCAAGACGCCGTTATCCGCGAGCTGCTCACGGGCCAAGCAGAAGACGGACATGGCTCGTGGCCCGCGGAGATGCGCCCCGCGCTGGAATATGTGGGCTTCGCCCGGCAGCTGCGCGATTTCCTTTTGCGTTCCATTGAACGCGGCCTGGGCCCGGGCGACCTAGAACGCCTCGGTGCCGAGCACGGCCGCCCCATGTGGTCCGCGGCGGGTGAATTTCTGCGCGAGTACGAACGCGTGCAGCTTCTTTCCCGCGCCCATTCCTATTCCGCTGCGGAATTGGTTACCGCAGTTCTTCAGCGCCCCCAGCTACTGCGCGAGCACCCCTTCCACACCATCATTGTCGATGATGCGCAATTGCTCGATCCCACTGCGGGCAAGCTCATTCGCGAAATGGCCCCGCAGGCGGATCTCGTGGTGGTAGGTGGCGATGCCGATCAATCCGTCTTTGCCTTCCGCGGTGCTAGCTCGCGTTTCCTGCGGGACTTCCCAGCTGACCACGACATCGAGCTCACCGAGCCTCACCGCACACCCTCTCCGGCGTGCATCTCCATTGTGGATTCGGACGGCAGTCTGCGTGACGTCGTAGCCAATACCGTGCGCCGCCGCCACTTAGAAGACGACGTGCCCTGGCGCGATATCGCCGTCATCGTTCGTTCAACCGGTGATATCGGGCAGATGCGCCGCACCCTGTTGGCCGCCGGCGTGCCCGTGCACATTAGCCCTACCGACGTCGTCTTGGCCGAACAGCGTTTGGTTTCCGCCGTGCTGCTCGCCCTGCGTGCCTTGGAGGAAGACCTATCAAACTCGGAGTTGGAAGAATTGCTCACCGGCCCCGTGGGTGGTGCCGATCCCGTCACCCTGCGCCGCCTTATCCGTGGTCTGCGGCGCTGGGATTCCACCACCCGGGGCATCGATAGCCTCCGCGGTCTTCTCTATGGTGAGCTCCCAGATTTTAATGGACAACTCACTGAGCGCGAATACTCCATTCTGGAGCGTGTACGCGCGGTTCTGAGCGTCGGCCGGAACGCACTCGCCTCCGGGGACTCTGTGGAGGAAGTTCTCTGGGCTGTATGGAGCGCAACCGAGCTCGATAGCCGCCTCCAGGCTTCGGCGCTGCGCGGAGGTGCGACCGGCTCGCAGGCCGACCGCGACTTGGATGCAATGATGGCGCTTTTTGACGCCGCAGGCGACTACGTCGAGCGCCGCCCTGATTCCTCGCTACGCGCCTTCCTGACGCATGTCACCGAACAGGAACTTCCCACCGGTGTGCGTGACCGCCGCACCGCTATTCCGCAGGCAGTAGAGATCCTGACTGCACACGGCGCCGTGGGCCGCGAATGGGATACCGTCATCGTGGCCGGCGCACAGGAAGGAAGCTGGCCTTCGCTAGGGGAGACCGGCTCCATCTTTGGTCAAGAAGATCTCATCGATCTCCTCGACCACGATATTGATCCCGATACCCCCGTCAGCCACGTTGCCTCCCGTTTGGCAGAGGAGCGTCGACTCTTCCATGTCGCTACCACGCGCCACCGACAGCGCCTGCTCATTGCCGCTGTGGAGAACCCGGAAGGCGATACGGTCTCTGAGCCTTCGCGCTTCATCAGCGAATTCGCCGGCCGGGGAGTGGACGTGCCTGGTCAAGCTGCGCGTCGGCAAGCAAAGCGGGCGCTGCGCCGCACCCAACTCCCGCGCGAGCTGGGCCTCGATGTGCCCGAACCCGCACCCGTGTCAGTGCGCGATGGGCTCGAGGTGGATCCCCTCGATGTGGCGGTGCTGTCCGTGCCGGCCTTTGTTGCACAATTGCGCCGCGTGGTTACCAATCCGGAATCCGGTGAGGTTGAGCGCAAACAAGCAGCGCGCCAGCTCGCCCGCTTAGCGACAGCCGATATCCCTGGCGCCCACCCGGAGCAGTGGTGGTCTGCGCGCTCCGTTGCGGCTGAACTGCCGCTGCATACCAGCGGCAGTTTGTCACCATCCCGTGTGGAAGCATTGCTCAACTGTCCACTCAAGGCCGTGCTCGGCAATGTGGCCGAGGACCCAAGCACCGAGGAACACCTGCTCCGCGGTACTTTGGCGCACGCCTTCTTTGAAGCCATCGGCCGCGGCATGGATGCGGAAAAGGCCAAGCTATTGGTGATGGAAGCTTTCGAGCGCATTCAGGATGTGCCGCAGTGGCAATTGCGATTTAAGCTCGATGAGTTTTCCACCCTGTTGGACCGCGCTCAGGAATGGGCGCGCCAATCCGAGGTCAATCAAGAGCTTGCCGGTGTGGAAATCCCCGTAGGCGTACGCGTCAGCGAGGAGGTGCGCATCGGCGGCTATATGGACCGTCTGCTTCGCGATGGAGAGGGAAATTACTTGGTGGTGGACCTCAAGACGGGGAGAAGCAAGCCGGCTAAGAAAGAGGGCGAGGACCATGTGCAGCTGATGACCTATCAGCTCGCGCTTGCCCACGGCGCATTTGACGGCCACCAAGTTCACGACGGCGAAGGCATGCCGCGCCAGGGCGGTGTGCTGGTGTATCCGGGTGCGACCACCAAAAAGATTGGTGAGCTTTGGCAAAGCGATAAGTCGCCGGAAGCCCTGGAAGAATTCGCCGCACTTCTGCCCCCGCTGGTGGAGGAGATGCGTGGCCCGCGCATCACTGCGCGCACCAATAAAGACTGCGATAAATGCCCAATTCGCTCCATCTGCCCCGTGCAGGAAGAAGGAAGGATGACCACCGATGCCTAAGAGCAATTTTTCCCCACAGCAGATCGCTGCCGCCTTGGGCAAGGACTTTCCGCCTACCGAGGAACAAGCCCATGTCATCGAAGGCCCCTTTAGCCCCAAACTCGTGGTTGCCGGCGCTGGTGCCGGCAAGACAGAAACTATGGCCTCGCGCGTGGTGTACCTGGTGGCCAATGGCTATGTGCGCCCGGAGCAGGTTCTCGGCCTGACCTTCACCCGTAAGGCGGCGCAACAGCTGGAGCAACGTATCCGCCGGCAGCTGATTAAATTGCGCGATTCCGGCCTCATCCCACCAGGCGGTGAGGTGACAGAAGCGCTAGAAAACATTGCGCCGAAGGTAGCTACCTATGACTCCTATGCGGGAGAACTCGTTCGCGAATACGGGCTCTTGGTTCCGGTGGAGCCCACCGCACGCATCATCACCGAGGCCGAGCGTTATTCCTTGGCCTACGATGTGGTGCGCAATTACACCGGTCAGCTAGAAGACGATCGCGCCCTAGCCACGATTACCGAGACTTTGCTGAAATTCAGCCAGGATATCGATAACGGGCTCAAGGACACCAGCCACATCGCCCAGCATGCCCGCGATTTTCGGGCGGACATCGATAACCTCGAAAAATCCCAAAAGAATGGCCCCGAATACTCGCAAAAGTTGCTGGAATATATCCAAACACAGGAGCGCCGCGTGCAGTACGTGCCGCTGCTGGAGGCCCTGAAAAAGGAACAATCCGAGCGACAAGTCATCACTTTTGGCGAGCAAATGGCCGTCGCCGCCCGCGTCGCGCGCGACCATCCTGTGGTGGGAAAGCAACAGTCCCAGCGCTATAAGGTCGTCATGCTAGACGAGTACCAAGACACCTCCTATGCCCAGCGCGTGCTTCTCCGCAGCCTGTTCGGAGGGGACCAAGAGGACCTGTCGGTTACGGCCGTGGGAGATCCAATGCAGGCCATCTACGGGTGGCGTGGTGCGACCTCTGAAAACCTCACTGCCTTTGTGGAAGACTTCCCGGTCGCGCCGGGCACACCCGCCCCGAAGGACCAGCTGACCACCTCTTGGCGCAACCCTTCAGGTGCGCTGGACTTGGCTAACTCAGTGGCGGAGGGCGTATTCGAAGGCGTAGAGCGCCCCGTGGATGAGCTTTCTGCCGCCCCGCATAAGGGCGAAGGCGACATCCAGTTGGCGTACTTCGACAGCGAGGTTCGCGAGCGCGAGTTCGTCGCCGAGTACCTGAAAGAGCAGTGGGAAAAGCGCGAGGGAGATACCTTCAGTGCGGCGGTTTTGGTGCGTAAAAATAGGCACTCTGCGCCCATCGCTGCGGCCCTAGACAAAGCGGGCGTACCCAATGAAATCATCGGTCTCGGTGGCCTGCTGTGGCAGCCAGAAATCCAGGACCTCGTGGCTATAGCCACCATGCTCGTGCGACCAGAAGACTTGCCCGCAGCCGTGCGCGTGCTCGCGGGCCCCATTTGTGGCCTGGGAATTAGCGATATTCAAGCACTTGCTTCCCGCCAACGAAACTTGGCCGGTGCGAGGGAGGAGCGCTTGCGCTGGGAACCGGGAATGGACCCGGAGGAATACCTGCGCGCGCAGCTGGAAGATGTCACCGCTGAGGAACCGGATCAGCGGGTAGGCCTCGCCGACGCCCTTGCCGATCTGGGTGAGAGAGACCGCTATACCCCGCAAGGCCTCGCCCGTATGGAAGAGGTTTCTGCCAAACTGCGACACCTGCGTACTTATTCTCTTTCCAAACCGCTGGTGGACATCTTCGCCGATATTGAAGCATTGTTTAATATCCGCATCGAAGTCTTAGCGCGCGGAAGCGCAGGGGGCGCGACACATCTGGATAAATTTGCCGATATCGTCGCGGGCTTCCATGGTGATTCCTTGTATGCGCTCTTGGATTACTTTGCGTTAGCGCTCGAAAAAGAAGATGGCCTAGACCTCGGCGAGGTTCCCGCCGCCACTGACCGCGTGCAGATTATGACCGCGCACAAGGCCAAGGGATTGGAATGGGAACATGTCTGCGTGGTGCATGCGGATTCGTCGAGCTATAGCGCACAAGCAGAAACCTTCCTGACCAGGATCGATAAGGTCCCGGGAGACGATGACTATATTGAGGTCCCGGAGGATGCCCAAAAGCGCTCGCATTTCCAAAACGCCTGCGAGGACTTTAAGAACGCAGATAGCGCCATCAAAGCGGAAGAATCGGCGCGCCTTTTTTATGTGGCGCTGACGCGTACCGAATCCACCCTGACCGTTACCGGTTCGGGCACCAATAACCTCAATGGAAAGAACAAGAAGGCTCCTTATGAATACCTAGAGCGCCTGAAAGAGCAATTCCCGCAATACGTGGTGGAGTGGTCCGTCCCCGACGAGCCCTCTGAGGATGATTTTGGGGAGAGCGCACAATTCCCAGCGCTGCAGGCTAGCCCAGAGGCAGTCGCTGGTGCGGATCTGGTACTTGAGGCAATGGCAGAGCTCCCAGAATTGAGCCGCGGTGAAACCTTTGAGCTGTGGGAGCAGGAAGCTGGCGCCCTCATTGAGGAGTACAAGGCCTTACAACAGCCGGTGGTAGACGTTGAGCTACCCAGCGAGCTGACCGCCTCGGACATGGTTGCGCTGCGGGCAGACCCGCTCCAGTTCGCCCGCAGGCAACGCCGCCCCGTGCCGTTTAAGCCGAATTCCTACGCCAAGCGCGGTACCGCCTTCCACGCGTGGTTGGAGGATCGCTTCGGCAGCCCGGCACTATTGGGTGAGGAGGAACTTCCCGGCATTGATGAGCCGGAAGATTTCGATTTGGAAGAGCTCAAGGAGGCCTTCCTGAACTCCGAGTGGGCCGAGCGTCAACCGGAGCACGTGGAGGCGCCCTTTGAAATCACCATTGGTGAGGCCGTGGTGCGCGGGCGCATGGATGCGGTATTCCGCTTGGAGGATGGCACCTGGATGGTGGTGGACTGGAAGACCGGCCGCCCACCTCAGGGAGAAGCCATGGATGCTGCCAAGATACAGCTAGCGGTGTATGCAGAGGCCTGGCGCCGCATCCACGGCGGGGAGAAGATTCGTGCAGCGTTCTATTATGTGCACGATGGATATACCTTCGAGCCTGCCCGCCTGCCGCGTGGGGCAGAGCTGAAGAAACTCCTTGAATCGTCAGTTGAGTACCACAAGGGCTAAGGTATGTGGGCGGTTGCGTAAGCGCGCAATCTCTTGAGCAATCATTCGAGACTAGAAAAGAAGGCTGGGCTAGTGGCCAAAAAACGTGCGCAGGCAATGAAGTCACGCTTTAGAAGTCGCTTCTTGCCGCAGGTCGAGCTGTCCTCGCAGCCGGACCACGCGCTCATTGATGTCATTACGGTGCCGGGGGATGAAAATTCCAGCCCGTGGCGTCAGTTGGGCAAGCGTGTGCTGTGGGCATTTGTCATCGTTGTCTTCGTGACCACCGTGGTCTACTTGGACGGCGGTGGGTATAGCGAGGACATGTCGCTATTAGACTCCGCCTACTATGCGGCGGTGTCCCTGACCACCGTGGGGTATGGCGATATCGTGCCCGTGTCCCCGCAGGCCAGGTTCATTAACTTAACGCTTATTACCCCGGCCCGCCTGATCTTCCTTGTTTTATTGGTTGGCGCGACCTTGTCCGTGTTGACGGATAAGGCCCGCCGTACTTTCCAAATCCAGAACTGGAGAAAGCAATTGCGTAACCACACCGTCGTTATCGGATATGGCACCAAGGGCGCCGGAGCCGTGGCCGCGCTGCTGGCCGATGATGTTCCGTCGTCCCAGATCGTGGTCATCGATACCAACCGTGCGTCCCTCGCACACGCCGAGCACCACGGGCTGGTCACCATCTTTGGTTCCGGCACCAAGCAGGACGTGCTGAAGATCGCTGGGGTAGAGAATGCCAGCTCCATCGTCGTTACCCCATCTTCGGACGATACCGCGGTGCTGTGTTGCCTCTCCGTGCGAGAGCTTGCGCCCAAGGCCAAGATCGTGGCGTCGGTGCGCGAGTCCGAGAACCGTCACCTCTTGCTTCAATCCGGAGCGGATTCCGTGGTCACCTCTGCGGAGACGGCTGGTCGACTGCTGGGCCTGGCCACCGTCACCCCGACGGTGGTGGAGATGATGGAAGACCTGCTCTCACCCAACGAGGGTTTCTCCGTAGCCGAGCGCGCCGTGCGCGAATTCGAGGTGGGCTCCAACCCACGCCACCTGGCAGATATCGTGTTGGCTGTCCTGCGCAAT
This sequence comes from Corynebacterium sp. ACRPQ, assembly GCF_022347225.1. Classification (NCBI taxonomy): domain Bacteria; kingdom Bacillati; phylum Actinomycetota; class Actinomycetes; order Mycobacteriales; family Corynebacteriaceae; genus Corynebacterium; species Corynebacterium sp. ACRPQ. The sequence goes on along the minus strand of NZ_JAKRNF010000021.1, from coordinate 11,948 downwards.
AACGAGCTGCACCGCGTGGATACTGCGGATGCCTCCGCGCTGAAGCCGGGCGACCGCCTGCTCTACATCAAGCATGAGATGGAGCAACCCATCGAGGTCATGGACGATGATGACGAGGATTAAATGTTCCTCCCAGTAACCCCTCATGGCCAGGTACCGGTTACGGCAGCGGGGGAGCCGGTGCTGGTGGAGAAGGTTCCCGGGGGCGTCGCCAAGCACGCAGTAGTGGACCTAGGTACCCTGCAGGCGTGCGCATATCCGGAGGACGGTGCTAGCGAGCTGGGCCGGCTAGAAAGCGCGACGTTCTTTGCGGACCAGCCGGTGATTTTGCAAGCCATTGCGCTGATCCGCAATCGGCGCGAGCAGCGCTTTGATCCGCGCACCGGTCATAAGCTGGACTACCCAGCACCGGGAATCGTGGGGCGCGATCCTGTGGACGAGCGCCGGATGGTTTTCCCACGCCTGGATCCTGCCGTCATCGGGCTTATTCGTCTCAGCGGCACCGACCGGATTTTGCTGGCGCGCAATCGTCGCCGCACTAGCTTTTTCTCCCTGATCGCCGGCTACGTTGAGCCGGGCGAGACCGCGGAGGCTGCTTTTGCACGCGAGGCCCTGGAAGAAACCGGGCGCAGGGTGGACGATATTCGCTATTGGGGCTCGCAGGCGTGGCCACCGAGTGGTTCTCTTATGCTGGGCTTTTGTGCAAGCACGGCTGATGTCCACCCCACCTGCCATACTGATGGGGAATTGGAAGAAATCCGGTGGGTGGAGCGCGCCGAGCTGCCTGAGCTTAAGCTTCCACGTCCGGGTTCAATTACACACACGATGATTATGGAGTGGTACCACGGTGACTAAGCCGGATTTGTCCCTGCTGGATGAAGATCAGCTGCGCGCGGCCACGGCGCCGCGCGGGCCCGTGTGCATCTTGGCCGGCGCGGGTACGGGCAAGACCCGCACTATTACCTATCGCATTGCCAACTTGGTGGACCAGGGTTTTGTGAGCCCGCAGCGCGTGCTTGCGGTGACCTTCACGGCGCGAGCGGCCGGAGAAATGCGCGACCGCCTGCGCACCATGGGCGTGGCCGGCGTGCAGGCGCAGACCTTCCACGCGGCGGCGCGCCGCCAGTTGAAGTACTTCTGGCCGCAGGTAGCAGGAGATCTTCCGTGGCAGCTGCTGGATAATAAATTCCCCCTAGTTGCCCGCGCGGTGCGCTCGGTGGGGCTGGATAATTCCAAGGACATGATTCGAGACGTCTTGGCGGAAATCGAGTGGGCTAAGTCCGCGCTGGTCAGCGCCGAGGATTATGAGTCCGTGATCGCCAATACGGACCGCAGTGCGCCGGCCGATCCGGCCAAGGTGGCAGAGGCCTTCCGCCGCTATGAGCAGGCCAAGGCCACGCCGGACATGATGCACTTGGACTTCGATGACCTCCTCATGCACATCGCAGGTGCCATCGAGAATGTGCCGGCGATTGCAGAGACTTTCCGGGAGCAATATCGCACCTTTGTCGTCGACGAGTACCAGGATGTTACCCCGCTGCAACAGCGGGTGCTCAATGCTTGGTTGGGCGAGCGCGATGACCTTACTGTGGTGGGCGATGCTAACCAGACCATCTATTCCTTCAACGGCGCCTCCCCGGACTATCTGCTCAATTTCTCCCGCACGTACCCGGATGGCACCGTGGTCAAGCTGCAGCGCGACTACCGCTCTACGCCGCAGGTAACGGACCTGGCCAACCGGGTCATCGGCAAGGCCACCGGCCGCGCGGCGGGCACGCGCTTGGAGCTGCAGGGCATGCGCGAGCCCGGCCCAGAGCCCACCTTCAAGGCCTATGAGTCCGAAGAGATTGAGGCCCAGGAGGTGGCCGGCCAGGTCCTTACTCTGCTGGATCAGGGTGTGCCGGCCTCCGAGATTGCCATCCTGTACCGCATCAATGCCCAGTCGGAGCAGTTTGAGCAGGCGCTTGCCGACGCCGGAGTGGTCTACCAAGTCCGCGGCGGCGAGGGCTTTTTCCGCCGCCCGGAAATCCTGGAGGCTATCCGCGTGCTTATCGCTGCGACCCGCCGCGAGGACCTGCCGGATGACCCGGTGGCGATTGCCCGGGCCGCGTTTGTCGAGCTGGGCTTGAGCTCCACCGAGCCGCAGGGTGCCCAGGCCCGCGAGCGCTGGCAGTCCCTCAACGCACTGGTAGGGCTTATTGAAAAGATTGTGGAATCGACTCCTGGCATTGATCTCAACGGGGTGCTGGGGGAGTTGCGCCGGCGCTCCACCGATAAGCAGGCCCCAGCTATGGAAGGCGTGACGCTGGCTACCGTCCACGCCGCCAAAGGCTTGGAATGGGACGCGGTATTTCTCGTGGGGCTAACGGAAAAGCTCATGCCCATCAACCACGCCATCAAGGCTGGCGACGAACAGGTAGAAGAGGAGCGTCGCCTGTTTTACGTGGGCATTACCCGCGCTCGTGAACATCTGGCGCTGTCGTGGGCGCTGGCGAAGACTACCGGCTCGCGGGCTTCGCGCGAGCGCACCCGCTTCCTCGATGGCATCGTCCCGGCGGCCGAAGATGCCTCCGGCAGTGGATCTCGCTCGCGCCGCCCGAAGCGGTGCCGTGTGTGCTCTGGCCCGTTGGGAACACCGGCGGAAAAGGTCATTGGCCGCCATGAAGATTGTGAAGGCGGCGGCGATGAAGAGGTCTTTGCCGCCTTGCGTTCGTGGCGGTCCCAGATTGCGCGCCAGGAAAAGGTTCCGGCTTATGTCATCTTTTCCGATGCCACCCTGCAAGCGATTTCGGAGGAATTGCCCTCCGATGAGGCAGAGATGTTGTCCATTTCTGGCGTAGGCCCTAGCAAGCTGGAGCGCTACGGTGCCCAGGTGCTAGAGGTTATTCGTACGGTTCGTAGCTAGCCAGGTTGGTCTTGCCGCCGAAGCACACGGGGCAGCGTGGATGCGCTATGACAGTGCGCTGCTGGTGGTGTCCGTAGACATCGACTTCCCATTGCTGCCCGGGGCGCGGCTTAGCGGTTGGCGCGCCCGGCGGCAGCGGCCGCCCCATCAGCCGCCGGATAATCACTTGCGTATGCGCCGCAACCGCATCGAGCACCACGGCTTCTGGGGTGCGGCGCACGCGGGTGAGCTGGGTGCTGATGATATTCCACAGCGGGTCCATATCCACGCGCGCCAAGTGCGCACACAATGGGCATGGGCCTTGACCGCGGATACGTACCGGCCCGATGACGCCACGATTGTCCAGCAAAGACACCGGAATCCACGTGGTTGCTGTGCCCGCAAGAGCATTCGCGCAATCCAGCGGGCAGTGCAGCTGGTCCACGGCGAGGACCGGATACATGCCGTCGAGGTCGTGGATATAGGAAAAGGCATTGTCCTCCTCCAGCGGGATGCGCACCTGGAAGCCATCCTCCTCAAGGCGCGCGCGAAGGCTGTGTGCCAAGGTGGTTTCTCCCATGAGGACAATGGTGTCTGCCTTTTCGGCGGCATCCCTGTGCGGCCAGAGGATGCCATAGTCCAGTGCGTCTTCAATGAGGCTCAGCGCCGCCGCTTCCTCAAGCCCTGCGGCACGCAGCCGGTCAGACAGTTCTTCTGGGGACACTGGTTCGCGAGCGGTGTTGAAAGCCGTCGCGACGGCGAGCGCGCTTCCTGTTTCCGCAACCCCGACGCGGGTGGCATCCATGCCAAATTGGATTACCGTTTCCTCGCGGCACAACACTGCGCTGCCGGGTGCTAAGACCACCTGGGTGGCAGAAATCCCCACGCTTTAACCCCTTCCCCCGAAGTATGTGGTCTCCATTGCACCACAGGTACAATCACCTGTCATGTCGAGCACGCAACCTACCGCACCGCAGTCCCCAGAGGTCAAAGTCATTCGCTCTGCCAAGCGGAAGAAAACCGTGCAGGCGCGCATGGTATCCGGGGTGCTCGAGGTGCGCATTCCCGCGTGGATGTCCGCGCGCGATGAGCGCGATGCAGTCGCGGACATGTTGGCGCGGGTGGAAAAGAAACAGGGCAGCGGGCGCCGCACGGACGCCCAGCTCGAAGAACGCGCGCGGCGGCTCAACGCGGCGTATTTAGATGGACGCGCGACCATTGGCTCTATTCGGTGGGTGAGCAATCAAAATACGCGGTGGGGTAGCTGTACTACCTCCACCGCGGACATTCGGCTGAGCGACCGGCTGCAACACGTGCCGGACTATGTGCTGGATTCAGTAATCATTCACGAGCTCACCCACACCTTCATCCCGCGCCATGGGCGGGATTTTTGGCAATGGGCGGACAGGGCGCCCCACGCCGAGCGGGCGAAGGGCTATCTTGAGGCCTATCAGCGCTGGGGCTGCTAGTTCTCCTCGTCCTCGTTGCCCTTGTCCTTCTTCTCGTCCTTGGCTTCCGGATTCTCGGACTCCTTGGACTCGTCGCCCTGCGCCGCAGAGGTATCCTCGCCGTTCTTCAGCATTTCCTCCAGCTTGGCAAATTCTTCTTCAAAGCCCTCATCCGGGCCTTCGTCCAGCAGGGAATCGATAAAGGCGGCCGGATTATCAAGGTGCTCCGCAGTGGGCAGGAAGTCTGGGTGATCCCAGGCCTTATCGCGCTTTTCCGCACCCACGGCCACGGTGGCGCGGCGCCATAGCTCAGCGGCCTCAGAGACCTTCGGGGCATTGAGCTCGATGCCGACCACCTTGCTAAAAGCGTTCTCGGCGGAACCGCCAGTACTGCGGCGATGCGCCCATGCCTGGGTCAGCTTCGAGGTCGACGGGATGCGCTCGCCCAGTGCCTCAGTAACGACGTGCTCGGCCCAGCCTTCCACCAGTGCCAACAGGGTCTCGAGGCGGGATGCGGCCGCAGTGTTCTTCGACGTAATGCGCGGGGAGAGGTCCATGCCCTGCAGCTTGCTCATCGCGTCCTGGATCGCCTGTGGATCGCCGGACTCGAGGTTGAGCTCGCGGGTGACTTCCTCCAGGTGGGAGGTATCAATAACCAGGCCGATGGCATATTCCTCCACGGAGGAGACGATGCGCTCTACCAGCCACGGCACGTGCTTGAACAGGCGCTGGCGCGCAGCTTCGCGTGCGGCAATATAAACCAGCACCTCCTGGCCAGGAACATTAAGCTCGCGGGCGACCTTCTGGATGGTCTGTGGCAACAGTGCCACGGTATTAGCTGGGGCGATGGGCAGGCCAAAATCGGAGCCGGTCAGCGCCTGGGAGGCCAAATCGCCCAAGGCGTGGCCGAGCTGCATGCCAAAGTTCATGCCAGACATCTGGTTCATCATCTTGGTCATGGGGCCCATCATCTCGCGGGCCTCTTCCGGCATGGAGTCCAGCTGAGCATCATTCATGTGCTCTGCCACTGGGGTGACCATGCGCTGCCACGCCGGCATGGTCTCCTCCAACCACTGCTTGGAATCCCAAGCCTTGGCCGTGCCGGAGGCGGTGGGCAAATAAGTGGCGTCATCAAGCCAGAGCTCCGCCAAACGGACGGATTCCTCCACTGCCTTGGTATCGTCCGTGCTTACCGCCTTGGACTGCGAGATCTGCTGCAGGGCGATGCGCTTGGCCATGTCGTAATTGACTGGGCCGGAGTTTTCCGGCGAGTTCATGGAAGAGCCCATGCCGGACAGCATCTGACCGAACTGGTTCAGCATGTCACCCAGGCCGCCACCATTAGCGCCGCCGAATGCGCCGAACGGGTTCTGGTCACGACGTCCGTCATTATCGTCGTCATCGTTATTGGGGAAAGAAAAACCGAATCCGTTGCTCATGCGTCCTAATCTACCGGCACCATCCGGCTACTTTCCATGATCCCCGCTACGCTGACAGCGAACACTACGGCAAAGGTTGTAGGGTATTGATCCGTGAATTCTCCTGCTAGCCGTCGCGTCCGCACCATCGCCTGGGGTGCCATCCCCGTCGTCCTCACCGGTGCGTTGGTATCGCTTGACCATATCCCCGGCACCGATGTGTCTTTGACCGTGCCTTATGCCGCTGAGGGCCCAGGACCCACGGTGGACACATTGGGGGAGGTCGACGGAACCCAGGTCGTCGATGTTCAGGCGCCGCACACCTATGACACCGACGGCCACCTCAACATGACCACGGTCTCCGTGCGCACCAATATGACCCTCGCGCAGGCGCTGGGCCGCTGGATGATGACCGATGACACCATCGTGCCCATCGATACCGTCATTCCGCAGAACATGAGCGATAAAGAGGTAGAAGAGTCCAATAAGCAGGCCTTTACCCAGTCCGAGTCTGCAGCCACCGTGGCGGCCATGGATTACCTGCACCTGCCGGTAAAGATCACCATCGCGGAAGTCATGGATGAGGGCGCGGCGCAGGGCACGCTGAAGAAGGACGATGTCATTACCGCAGTAGACGGCAAGGAGGTCTCGGAGCCGGGCGAGGTCCAAGACGTCATCAAGCAGAAAAGCCCTGGCGATAAGGTCACGCTGACCGTTAAGCGTGGCGGCAAGGAGCAAGAAGAAGAAATAGAGCTAGGGGAGAACCCGAAGGAGAAGGGACAGGCAATGCTGGGCATCGCCATGCTCTCGGTCCCGCAAGACGATATAAAGGTCAAATACAACCTGCAGGATATTGGCGGTCCCTCCGCCGGCATGATGTTCACCCTGGCGGTCATCGATAAGCTCAACGAGGAAGATCTCACCGGCGGCAAGTTCGTGGCCGGTACGGGCACAATTCAGGAAGATGGCAAAGTAGGCCCCATTGGCGGCATCCAACATAAAATCGCTGCGGCGCACGAGGCCGGAGCGGAGCTCTTCCTCGCGCCGAAGGATAATTGCTCCGAGGCCGCCGCGAGCGACCACGGCGATATGCCCATCGCGGAAGTTTCCACCTTGGATGAGGCAGTGTCCACGATGAAGGACTTCGCGGACGGCAAGGATATTAAAACCTGCCAGTAGTCGGCCTACTTAGCTAGGCCCAGCTCCTTAATCTTCTCTTCCGGGTCTTCCTGGTCGGAGGAGATCATCTGCTGCATAACCATGCCTTCTTTATTGTCCACCACGGTGATGACCGCGGTGGTTCCCAAGGTGGACCAGCCTACGACGCGGTCGCCGTCATCCTCAATGACCTGCGAGCTGCGCAGCTCGGTGAGCACCTGCGTGGTTTGCTTGGCCTTGGAGTGCGAGCGGAAGAACTGGAACTGGCCTACCTCCGGACCAGAGCAGTTGTAGGAATCGTCCCCGCCCGTGGAATCGCAGCGGTCGAAGTGCGCGAAGAGCTCCTTGGGCGCTACCGGCGTAAAGATGTCATAGGCCTTGGCCACAGACTTTTCCAACTTTTCGGTTCCGGGCTCCTTGCTTGCCGACGCCCCCTCAGACGCCTCCGAGCTTTCCGCCGCGCTCGATTCCGCGCTGGACGCAACGGTGGAAGAGGAGCTAGAGGCGGTGCTGGTTTCCTCAGCGGTATCCGCCGCAGGGGCGGTGGACTCGGCGGCGGCGGTGGTCTCCACGGGGGCGTCGGCAGGCGCGGCATCGTTCGAGGAACAAGCGGCAGTGCTCACGCCTACACCCAGCAGTAGCGCTGCTGCGGTGGCGCGGGTGGCGGTCAGGCGAGTGAGAGTAGTACGTCGCACGGTAGGAAAATGCTCCTTAGTCGCAGGCGAGAATTGTCACTTCAGTCTAATCTAGTTCATCCGGGTCTTGGTTCAGCCCATAGCGCAAGGCCGCAATGACCCCCGGTGCTACCTGGGGGCCGCCGCGTAGTTGGATGTCATCTTCTGCGAACGGTCCGGCCGCTTCCAGCTCTTCCTCGGTGGGGCGCAGCTGCAGCAACGTGGTTTCGATGCCTTCCTCGCGCAGCGCACCGGAATAAAGGCGCGCCGGGCGAGGGGAGGGGTCCTCGCTGGAGGTATCGCGGAACTTAATCTCTTGGGCCAAGATGACGCCGGCCACCTCCCGCGGCCAGGCCAGGCGGGAGACATAATCGGCCAGCTGCTCAGAACCAGGCTCAATGTTTTCGGGCACATTATCTTGCACGATGAGGGTAAGTGGTGCCGCGTCCTCTTCATCGAGCGCGGCAAGCTGATCGGCTACCAAATGGGTGGGAACCAGCGCGAAGATGGTGGGCCGGGCGTCCCAGCCTTCGGCGTGGACGAATTCCACGGCTTCGGTCATCGCGCGGTTTAAAGCTGGCTGTGATAATTCGGGGGAACTCATGAACATCCTTATTCGTTATCTGTGTATTGCTTCCTTAAGCTGGAAGAAGTCTACAGGTTTTAAATTCGCACTAGTTGATTGGAGCTGGCGTTGTCCTTAGGGTCATCCACACCAGCCGCCCCGTTGAAGCGGCCCCCGCGGGTCGCGACAATCATTGCGGCCATCATTGCCGTCCTCTTGTTCTTCGGCCCCATGCTCGTGGGCATGTACACGGATTGGAGGTGGTTTGGTGCGATTGAATACCGGAACGTCTTCACCACCGCGATTATTGCGCGGATAGTCCTCTTTATCATCTTCGGTCTTGTGGCCGCTGCAGTGGTGTGGGCCGCCGGCTATTTTGCCTGGCGCGGGCGCCCGGATTCGCTCGACCTTGGGGACCTGAACTCGCCGGTGTATCAGTACCGCAAGTCCATTGAGAAGTCCATGGGTGTCTTCTTCAAGGTCATCCCCGCCGTCGTGGGCGTCATCGCCGGTTTTATCGGCCAGTCCAATTGGCGCACGGTCCTGCTCTTCCTCAACGGCCAGGAATTCGGCGAACAAGACGCCCAGTTCCACCACGACCTAGGTTTTTATGCCTTCACCTTGCCGGTTCTAAAGATGGTGGTCAGCACCCTGTCCATCTTGTTGATCCTGGCCTTCCTCATCGCGCTTTTCGGCCACTACGTGCTGGGAGGCATCCGCATTGGCAATAAAGCCGCCGGTGTGCGCGGCTCCATCTCCCACCCGGCCCGCCTGCAGCTGGCGATTACCGCCGGATTGTGGATGGTAGTCCAGGTCATTGGCTACTGGTTGGAGCGCTATGAGCTGCTTAATACCCAGCACGACCTCTTTACCGGTGGTTCCTATACCGATATTCACGCCTACCTGCCGGCGAAGATCATCTTGATGATCATTGGTGTCTTTGTGGCCGTGGCCCTGTTTATGGCCGTTGTCATCAAGGACCTGCGCATCCCCGGCCTGGCCGTGGTGCTGATGCTGCTGTCCTCGCTGGTCATTGGCCAGGCATGGCCGCTGCTGATGGAACGCTTTTCCGTACAGCCCAACCGCCAGGCGAAGGAAGAAGAATCCATCGCCCGCAATATCGAGGCCACGCGCTATGCCTATGGGCTCACGGATGAACACGTCACCTATGAAGACAACTGGGGCGGGGATGATGTCTCAGATGACAAGGTGGCCTCCGATAACGCCACCATCAATAACCTCCGCCTGCTGGATCCGGAGATCCTTTCTCCTACCTTCACTCAGATGCAGCAGTTGAAGAACTTCTACGGCTTCCCAGAGACGTTGTCGATGGACCGCTACGAGATCGACGGCAAGAAGCGCGACTTCGTCGTCGCCGCTCGTGAGTTGGATCCGAATGAGCTGCGGGAGAACCAGTCGGACTGGATTAACCGCCACACCGTCTACACCCACGGCAACGGCTTCGTGGCAGCCCAGGCCAATAAGGTCGACGAGGTGGCCCGCGATGCAGGTTCTGCCCGCGGTGGCTTCCCCATCTTTACCGTGTCTGACCTACAGACCCAGGCCGGTGAGTCCGAGGGCGAAGGCGAGACCCAGGACGCAGAGAAGTCCCTTGGCATTAAAGTAGACCAGCCGCGCATCTACTACGGTCCGGTTATTGCCGGCGCGGCCGACGGCATGGATTATGCGATTACCGGCAAGACTGGCGATAACCCGGTCGAGTATGACACCGATAGCTCCACCTACACCTATGACGGCAAGGGCGGCGTTGGCATTGGCAATATCTTTGACCGCACCATGTACGCCGCCAAATACCGCGAGCTGAACTTCCTGCTCTCGGATCGCGTCGGCAGCGAGTCGAAGCTACTGTATGACCGCGATCCGCGCGAGCGCGTGGAAAAGGTTGCACCGTGGTTGACCACCGATTCCGCTACCTACCCGGCCGTGGTTGATGGCCGCCTGAAGTGGATTGTGGATGGCTATACCACCCTGGAATCCTTGCCTTACTCCCAGCGTGCCTCGCTTTCCGACGCCACCCAGGACACCCTCAACCCTGATGGCACCACCCAGCGCTTGGTCAATGACAAGGTCGGCTATATCCGCAACTCGGTCAAGGCCACCGTCGATGCCTATGACGGCACTGTGGACCTGTACGAGTTCGACAAGAATGACCCGGTGCTCAAGGCTTGGGAGGGTGTGTTCCCGGACGTCGTTAAGCCTGAGGCTGAGATTTCCGATGAGCTGCGCGAGCACTTCCGCTATCCGGAGGATATGTTCAAGGTGCAGCGTGACCTGTTAGCTCGCTACCACGTGGATGACCCGAATGTCTTCTTCAATAACGATGCCTTCTGGTCCGTGCCGAATGATCCCACCGCGGAGGAATCTCGCCAGCTCAATCAGCCGCCGTACTACGTGATGGCCGCTGACCCGGAGACCGGCAAGCCGACCTTCCAGCTGACCACGTCTTACCGTGGCCTCAACCGCGAGTTCTTGTCTGCGCACATGGCCGTATCCTCCGACCCGGAAAACTACGGCGATATCACCGTGCGCGTACTGCCCACCAATACACAGACCCAGGGCCCGAAGCAGGCACAGGATGCGATGATGTCCTCCGACCAGGTTGCCCGCGACCGCACCCTATGGGAGGGCACCAACGACCTGCACAACGGCAACCTGCTAGCCCTGCCGGTAGGTGGCGGCGAAATCCTGTACCTCGAGCCGATTTACTCGCAGCGCAAGGACCAGGCTTCTGCCTTCCCGAAGCTGTTGCGCGTGCTCGTGTCCTATAAGGGCCGCGTGGGCTATGCCCCGACCATCGGCGATGCCCTCGAGCAGGTGGGAATCGACGCCAAGTCTGCCCAGAACATCGAGGAAGTTGACGGCGATTCCGAGGACAAGGACGGCGCCAAGGATGAGGAGAAGAAGAACGAGTCTAAGGACGATAAGCCTTCGGCCCCGGCTTCCGCTCCGTCTTCTTCCGACGAGGCGGGTGCCATCGATGACATCAACAAGGCCCTGAAGGGGCTTGAAGATGCGCGCGATGGCTCCTTCGAGGAATACGGCCGCGCCCTGGATGAGCTCGACAAGGCTGTGGAGTCTTATCAGAAGACGGACAAGTAGTTCCGGCTTATAATCGCGATCGATTAGGCACCTGCCCAGCGGATTTGGGTAGGTGCCTTTCCCTATGTATAGTTACATGAGTCGCCGGGACAGAGCGAATACACTTTGTGTTAACGCACTGTTCAAGCGCAGATGATGGAAGTCATCTCGACGCGGGGTGGAGCAGCTCGGTAGCTCGCTGGGCTCATAACCCAGAGGTCGTAGGTTCGAATCCTGCCCCCGCTACCAACCTCCAAGCCCCTACCAGGAGAAACACTGGTAGGGGCTTTAGTTATTTCTCTTAAGGCGCACGTCCTGGGACTCAAATCGGGACTTTAGCGATGGCATTTTGTCACTTAAGCCGGTTTGGAAGTGATGGGGTTAAGTGACAATTTTCGATTTTGTGACCTTGGATGACTGTGTCGTTTTGAGGAGTCGTCTGCACGGATTTTAGAAGTCCTCTGTACTATCGCCATCCACTCCGGAGAGGCCGCGGACGTTCGTCCACTTCATCTGGAACGCGATTCGACAGAGCGCATTCAATACGATGGTCTTTTTCTCCCTGCGAAGGATGGGGGCAGTTTAGGGTGCCAGGGTGTTGACCAGATCGAGGAATTCCTCAGCGTAGGCAATTTGCTTGCGTAGCTTTTCGTAGCGGGTGCGCGTCTCCTCACGAATGTCGGCAAGGGTGGCCTTGGCATT
>NZ_JAKRNF010000020.1:0-34446 GCF_022347225.1 Corynebacterium sp. ACRPQ | reverse complement strand
TACAACACCGAACGCATCCAACAACGACTCAAGGGCCTGACCCCGATGCAATATCGAAATCAGACCCTTGAAGCCCTAACCGCCTAGAATTAAACCAGTCCAACTTTCGGGGGCCAGTTCAATCACGAGCGGGGGCGGGGCGGGATTGGACGAAGGGCGCCGAGGCCTAAGCCTCTACGGTGCCCTCACCGTTGCCGGAAGCGGTAGCAGCGGATTCGCCGGTCTGTTCCTCTTCCTGCTGCTTGAACTGCTTGCGCAGCATAAACAGCTGGCGGACGGTCTCTTCCTTCACGCCATCGTTCATGGCGTTGAACATCTCGCCGCCCTCCTTCTGGTACTCCACCAGCGGATCGCGCTGCGCCATCGCGCGGAGGCCGATGCCCTCCTTGAGGTAGTCCATCTCATAGAGGTGCTCGCGCCACTTCTGGTCAATGATCGGCAGGATGACCATGCGCTCGGTATTGCGCATCTGCTGCTCGCCGCCAATGGCGGTCACAGACTCTTCGAGCTTGTCGTACTCATTATTGGCGTCCTGGACCAAGGCGTCGCGAAGCTGCTCAGCAGAAAGCTCACCCGGGGAACCATATTCGGAGCCTTCCACCAGCTCCTCATGGGAAATGGTGGGGCCGTAGAGGGAATCCAGCGCATTCCACAGCGCGTCCAAATCCCAGTCCTCCACGTAGCCGGTGGCGGTAGCGCCAGCGACATAAGCGGACACGGTGTCATCGATCATGCCGCGAATATTGTCCTGAATATCGCCAGCATCAAGGATGTCGTGGCGGGTAGCGTAGACCACCTTGCGCTGCTCGTTGAGCACCTCGTCGTACTTAAGGACGTTCTTACGCATCTCAAAGTTCTGGTTCTCCACCTGCGCCTGGGCGCCCTTGATGGAGTTGGAGACCATCTTGGCCTCGATGGGGACATCGTCCGGAACATTGAGGCGGTTCATCATATTCTCCATGGACTGGCCCACGAAGCGCACCATCAACTCATCGCGCATGGACAGGTAGAAGCGGGTCTCACCCGGGTCACCCTGGCGGCCGGTACGACCACGCAGCTGGTTATCAATGCGGCGGGACTCGTGACGCTCGGTACCCAGCACGTAGAGGCCACCAGCCTCACGCACCTGGTCACCCAGCTTCTTAGAGCGCTCCCTCTCGGAATCGATTTCTGCTTCCCAGGCCTCCTGGTACTTCTCTTCATCCTCGAATGGATCGAGGCCGCGCTCGCGCAGCTTCTCATCGAGGATGACCTCAGGGTTGCCACCGAGCACAATATCGGTACCACGGCCGGCCATATTGGTAGCCACGGTGACGGTGCCGGGGCGGCCCGCACGGGCGATGATCTGCCCCTCTTCTTCGTGGTGCTTAGCGTTGAGCACGTTGTGCTTAATGCCGCGCTTAGACAGCAGCTGGGACAGGTACTCGGAGCGCTCCACGGAGGTGGTACCGACCAGAACCGGCTGGCCGGACTCGACGTGCTCGGCAATATCGTCCACTACGGCAGCGAACTTAGCTTCCTGCGTCTTGTAGATGCGGTCAGAGTGATCGGCACGCTGATTCGGCTTATTGGTAGGAATCGGCACCACATCCAGGTCATAGATGGAGTGCAGCTCGGCGGCCTCGGTTTCTGCCGTACCGGTCATGCCGGAGATCTTCTCGTACAGGCGGAAGTAGTTCTGCAGGGTAACGGTAGCCAGGGTCTGGTTCTCGTTCTTGATCTCCACCTGCTCCTTGGCCTCAATGGCCTGGTGCATGCCCTCGTTGTAGCGGCGTCCGGCCAGCACGCGGCCGGTGAAGCCGTCCACGATCATGACTTCGCCATTGCGAACGATGTAGTCCTTGTCGCGGGTGAACAGCTCCTTGGCCTTCAGGGCGTTGTTCAGGTAGGACACCAGCTGGGAGTGCTCGGGGGCGTAGAGGTTATCGATGCCGAGCTGATCCTCGACGTATTCCACGCCCTCTTCCAGCACGCCGATGGTGCGCTTCTTGTGGTCCACCTCGTAGTGGATACCCTCGCGCATACGCGGGGCCAGCTGGGCGAAGACGCCGTAGAACTGGGAGGAACCATCTACCGGGCCGGAGATGATGAGCGGGGTACGGGCTTCATCGATAAGAATCGAGTCAACCTCGTCCACGATGCAGAAGTTGTGGCCGCGCTGCACCACATCGTTGAGGGAGCGGACCATGTTATCGCGCAGGTAGTCAAAGCCCAGCTCGTTATTGGTGCCGTAGGTAATGTCGCAATCGTAGGCAGCCTTGCGCTCTGGTGGGCGCATCTCGGACAGGATGACGCCCACGGACAGGCCGAGCCAGCGGTGAACACGGCCCATCATCTCAGCATCGCGCTTTGCCAAGTAATCGTTAACGGTCACGATGTGGACACCCTTGCCATCAAGGGCATTGAGGTAGGCCGGCAGCAGCGAGGTCAGGGTCTTGCCCTCACCGGTGCGCATCTCGGCGACGTTGCCGAAGTGCAGGGCCGCACCGCCCATGATCTGCACGCGGTAGTGCTTCTGATCGAGGACACGCCAGGCAGCCTCACGGACGGTGGCAAAGGCCTCGAGCAAGATGTCATTCATCTCTTCGCCGTCTCGCAGGCGAGTCTTAAACTCGTCGGTCTTTGCCTTAAGTTCGTCGTCCGAAAGCTCCGCGTACTTATCCTCAAGGGCAATTACATCGTCTGCCATTTTGCCCAGGCGCTTGACCGTACGGCCCTCGCCCGCGCGCAGCAGCTTGGAAAGTCCAAACACGGTTAGTTAGTCCTTCTAGTCGCGACAATAAAGTTAACTCGTCGCTATTGTACTCACTCGCTTTCACAAAGCATCTCCCGCCTAGCACATAGGGCAGGCGCACAGCCTCCGTTCAGCCTGTATATCCCCCGCAACCTGCTTGCCGACGCCCCCTCCCCTAACCACACATTCGACCCCGCTGCATACTCGCAGCAGGGTCGTTAGCTAAGAGAAGTATGAGCTCCTTTAAGCTTCAGCGTCTTCCGATAGGGAGATAATGCCGTAGTCGTAGGCGTGGCGGCGATAAACCACGGACGGCTTATTGTTCTCCTCGTTGATAAAGAGGAAGAAGTCGTGGCCCACCAGCTCCATCTCGCTCAAGGCATCATCCACGCTCATCGGGGTAGCCGGGTGCTCCTTGGTGCGCACGATCTGGCCGGGTCGAACGTCCTCCACGGTCTCAGCATAAGGGTCAACGTAGCGCTCTTCCTTTGCGCGCTCAGCCTCGGCCTGCGCAACCATTTCAGCGGCAATCTCGCCGGTGCCCTTCTGCGCGCGGTGACCGCTCTTGACGTTTTCGCGGCGCACCTTCACCTTGCGCAGGGAGCGCTCCATCTTGCCCAATGCGGTTTCGAGCGCTGCGTAAAAGGAATCTTCCTTGGCTTCAGCGCGGGCGATATGCCCCTTGCCCGTAGCGGTGATCTGGATGCGCTCCGCCTCGGAGTCACGGCGCGGGTTCGGCTCGTGCTGTAGCTCCACGTGGAAGAAGGTCAGGGTGGGGTCAAGGCGTTCAATCTTGGCCAGCTTGTCATTAACTCGCTCTTGGAAGTGATCGGGGACCTCGACGTTGCGGCCCGTAATCGTTACCTGAGCTTTGTTCGGCTGGGACATTGAGATGCCTCCCTTGAGTAGTGGGGACTAGAATTAATCACAGTAACTATCTCTCTGTGACACTCCTCATGATAGCACTGGTTATGACCTTTGCGGGAGATTTTTAGGCAACTCCCCTACCTCGAGGGTGGGCACCACCCCTATCTAGGCATCAGCAAAGACCAATGCCCCACAGACTTCTACACCCGTGGCCTGCAGGGCGGCGATGCTGGCGGCGAGGGTGGCGCCGGTGGTAATGACGTCGTCGGCAAGCAGCGCAGGCGCCTGAGCAATAGGCACGCGCACGCGGACTCGGCCCTGCAGGTTTGCCCACCTATCCTGCGCGTTGAGCTCGGACTGGTCCGCGGTGGACTGGCCCATAGTAAGCGCCGCGCACACGCCCACACGCTGGTGCTGCGCCGCGGCGTGACACACAGCGGACACCGGATCTCCGCCGCGTGCCCGCGCCGAACGCGGCCGAGTAGGCGCGGGCACGAGGGTGAACTCGCGCGGGATATCGCCGCGGGCACTCAGATGGGCCAGCCCGGCCGCGAAGACGGCCCCCACATACTCGCGAACCGGCCGATTGCCTCGCTCCTTCATGCCAATAATGATGCGGCGGCGAATATCGGAATAGGGGCCGAGAGCATAGACGGGCGCGCCCAGCGGCCGAGGCCGGGCCACCATGTAGGGCGGCTGCCGCAAGTGATCGCGGCACTGTGGGCACAAAACCTCGCCCGGCGCGCCGCACCCAGCGCACGCACGCGGAAAAATAAGCTCCCCCAAGCCCATACTTGCCTCTCCCCAGCCGCGCAGGCCCTCTGGCGGCTAATTAGAAACGATAGGGGAAGAACGCCGACCCTGCAGGCCGGAGACCTCGCGCCAGTTGGTTTCGTCCATGACGGTGGAAGGAAGCTCAAGCATAGCGTGCGAATCAGTAATAAAGAGCTTGGTAGGTGAGGTTGCCACGGCCACCACGGGGGCGGTGATATTGCCGGTAGGCATGGTCGAGGCCGAGGAACCATCCTGCTCGATGCGCCATACGGGCGACTGGCTCGAGGAAGTACCCACGATGAGCGAGCCATCCGCATTCCAATCCAGCGAAAGGGCCGAGCCGGATACTTCGGGGCCCACCTCGCGGGCGTTGACGATGCGCTTATCGCCGCTGCTGGATTGGGCAACGGCCGCGATATACACGTGGCCATCAATAATCATGGCCACGCGCGCACCGCTATGGGACAGGCGGATAACGGAGATTTCGCCCTCGATATCGTCGATGCTGCGGGCATCCACCTCGGATTCGGAGATACGGCCTGTGGTCTTGGAGCGCACCACGCGCACGATGCGATCGCCATCGACCACGGTCCAGGCGGCTTGCCCGTTGTACTCGAAGGTCGGCCGTGCCAGTGTGGGGCCATCCACTGAATCCTGCAGCTGGCCGTCAAGCTCGCCTATCTGCAGCGAGAAGTCATTATTGGACTTGCGCCGCACTGCCGCAACGAGGCCGCTATCGGCAACATCCACGGATTGCACGTCACCGCTGCTGCCCAGCGTGGATTTCACGGGCTCGGCCACACCATCGTCCACCTCCAGCAGGTTGCCCTCATTGAGGGCATAGAGCTTAGACAGTGAGGTGCTGCTTTCCTCCGGGTTATAGTCCGCGAAGTCATCCACGCTCAGGCTATCCATGCCCTCTACTAGGTCACCGCCATCGGCTTTGACCTTGAAGGGTCCGGTATGGCCGGCTTCCGTAAGCGTCCACACCAACTGGGCTGCAAAGAGCGTGCGATCATGGGAGTCCAAATCAGCAAGGCCCTCGAATTGGTAGCCCTGTTCGCGGTCATAGCCGGCAAAGGTGACATTCTCCCCCGCTGCCCGCCGCGTAGCGGGCGCAATGCTGGCTGAAGGCCCCTCCATCAGCAGCGTAATGAGCGTCGACTCCGATTGTTCGCCGCCCTTATATAGCCAGCGGCGGTCTGGAACCAGCACATCGTTGCTTTGCTTAAAGAAGTACAGCGATTGCGGGGTGTAGTGATTGCGCATTTCATTGCGCTCCATTACTACTCCGGCCGGCAAGCCATCGACGCGCCACCTATCGTCTTGCATCTTCATGTAGATGACGGCCTCGTAGCCCTCGTTTTCCGGCACGTACGCACCGCCGGATTTCAGGCGGCCGATGATGGTGCCGCGCACCGTGAAGGCGCGCTCATTATCCCTCGAGCTTTGCTTACTTGCGGGCGCGGTAACGATGTCCAGGCTATCGACCACCATTACATCGCCGCTGGCGTCCCAGGCTTCGCGAGCGTTATCGGTCAGAAAGCCGCGCGCGACCTCATGGTCGTTTCCCGGTACGGCGGAAGCCTGGTAGAAATCGCGCAACGTCAGATCCGGGTCATCGCCGGGTTGCGGTGCAATGACTTCTTCCGGTCCATCCTCTTGCTGTTGGTAGGTACCGACTACTTGCGGGCCGGTGTTATTCGGCAGCGTGGAACAACCGCTGACGAACAGCACGGCCGCTGCGGTGCCGACAACCGCGGTCTTGCGATAGTTCGCTCTCAACACGCTTACTTCCTCCTACCCTCAAAGTCTGGGGCTTTATAGGCGCGCCTGTCTGGTGCGGCCGCGCCGCGGTTCAGTTCGCGTTCCGAAGGCCAGAGAATGCCATCGCCCTCCGCCTCGCCATCGGTGCCATTTTCGCTCTTGTCGACGTGCGGCGAGCTCATGCCCGAGGAAATGGCCGGCGTTGCAGCGGCAGGCCCTGCATCCGGTGCGGCGGCGCCAGTATCCTGTGCTTCTGGAGTTTCAACTTCGGATTCTGCCAGCTCACTACCATCCGCAGTGCTGGTGACGGGTGCGCCGGGAATCTCCACAGCGATGGGAGCCTCACCCACCTCGGTATTCGGGGTGCGTGGAATAATGAGGCGGAAGCGGGAACCAAAGCCCTCATAGCCGGTGGCATCTAGCGTGCCGCCGTGCAGGACGGCATCCTCGCGGGCGATAGCCAGGCCCAAACCGGTGCCGCCAGAGTGGCGCTTGCGGGAGGAATCCGCACGCCAGAAGCGGTTGAATACCAGCTCTTCTTGGCCCGGTTTTAGGCCCACGCCATGGTCCGTAACGGTAACGCCCACGGCAGTGTCCGTGGCTGCGACGTCAACCGCCACCGGATTGCCCTCCGAGTGATCAATGGCATTGGCCAAAAGGTTGCGCAAGATGCGCTCGAGGCGGCGGGAATCGGCCTCGACACCGATGCGCTCCTCCGGCAGATTGAGCTGGACCTCCACATCGAGCTCGCGGGCCAAATGCTCCACCTGCCCGTAGGCCGCCTCCACACACGAGCGCAGATCAATGGCTGCCGTAGACAAGTCCGCCACACCAGCATCGTGGCGAGAAATCTCCAGCAAGTCCGCGAGCAATTCCTCGAAGCGGTCGAGCTCGCTCGACATGAGGCGGGAAGCGCGCTGGGCACCGTGCGGCAGGCTATCGCTTTCCGCCTCAATCATGTCCGCGGCCATCCGCACGGTGGTCAAAGGGGTGCGCAGCTCATGGGAGACGTCAGAAGTAAACTGCCGCTGCAAATCGCCGTACTCCTCCAGCTGTGCAATTTGGGAGGACAGCTTATCGGCCATGTTATTGAAGGACGCGGCCAAGCGGCCCATTTCATCATCACTATCGACGGCCATGCGCTCCTTCAAATGACCCGCCGCCAAGCGCTGTGCGATGCGTGAGGCCGAGCGAATCGGCGTAATAACCTGCTGGGTGGCCAGCCAGGCAATGCCCACCAGCAACACCACGACCACCACGCCGGCAGCCGAAAGCAGGCCGCGCATCAGCGCCATGGTGGATTCTTCCGATTCCATGGACAACGCCAGGTAGACCTGTGTATGGGGAATATCGGTATCGGTAGGCGTGCCTACCAGCAAGGCGTTGTAGTGATCACCATTTTCGCGCGGCGCTGGGAAATACTGTTGCGCAATCTGGCCTTTATCCACCATCTCGCGCAGCTGATCCGGTACGGGAAAATCCTCGGGCGAAGTGGTAACAGAGCCATCCTGGTTTTCCACCACGATGACCGGCTCGTAGACCGTCTGGGCGTCGCCCTGCTGGGCGGAGAGCTGGCCCAACGCAGCGCGAGCGGAATTAATGCGTACCTGGACGGAGTTAGCAGAACTGGTGGCATCGATCTGCTGTTCCACGGCCGTGCGGGCACGCTCCAGCTCCTGTTGGGCCACGTCTTCCTTCTGGCTGACCAGGCGCTGGGTAAGCACGGACACCAGCGCGTAGGCCAAGATGATCATGACCACCGAGGAGGCGACCAAAATCATGCCAATGACGCGCGCCTGCAAAGAGGTGCGCCACGTTGTAATGAAGGCGTCTCGAATGCGCCTTAGACGCTCAATGATGCCGATGGTCCTTACTCCCCGGCGCCGGCCTTGCCGGTCTTATAGCCCACGCCGCGCACGGTCAGCACAATCTGCGGGTCTTCCGGATCGTGCTCGATTTTGGCACGCAGGCGCTGCACGTGCACGTTAACCAGGCGCGTATCAGAGGCATTGCGATATCCCCACACGGATTCCAGCAGCGATTCACGCGTATGCACCTGGCCGGGGCGACGCGCCATCTCCAGCAGCAGGTCAAACTCAAGCGGGGTCAGGTTCAGCTCGGTGCCATCGGTGCGGCGCACGGTATGCTCCGGCACATCAATGACAAGGTCCGCAACCTCCAGGATTTCAGATTCCGCAGAATCGGTGCGGCGCAGGCGCGCACGGATGCGGGCGATGAGCTCCTTGGGCTTGAATGGCTTGGTGATGTAATCATCCGCGCCGGATTCAAGGCCGAGGACCACATCAACCGTATCGGTTTTGGCGGTCAGCATAACGATGGGCACGGAGGATTCACGGCGAATGGCACGGCAAATATCTACGCCATTCATGCCCGGAAGCATGAGGTCCAGCAGGATGAGGTCCGGCTCGTGCTGTTCAAAGGCAGGCACGGCGTCATTGCCGTCCATGACCGGAATGGGGTTGAGTCCCTCGGACTCGAGCACAATGGTCAGCATCTCTGAGATAGCTGGATCGTCATCGACAACCAAAATCTTGGGCGCCACGTTTTATTCTCCTACAAGGTCTTTTATCGCTGAAATAATAGTATCCGCATCGGCGGTAGCGATCCAGCGTCCGCCCCAGCCCGCATCTGCTAGGCGCCGGTAGGCCGCGGCGGTGCGTTCTTGCAACCCGCCATCGCGTTCATAGCGGTCGCGTTCCCGGCTGGCGTCTGCTTGGGCTCGTGCCTGCGCTCTTTCCGACGCCACCTCAACCGCCGTATCCAAATACACCTGCAGGTCCGCCTGCGGCAGGCCGAGGGTGCCAAATTCCAAATCGTGCACCCATTCCATCACCGCATCGTCTTCGAGCCGTGCCGCCGAATACGCCGCATTGGAAGCCACGTAACGATCCAGGAGCACCACAGTGTCGGATTCCTTGGCGCGCTGCAGCTGATCCTTTACGCCATAGCGATCCAACGCGAATAGCGTCGCCATGGCATAAGCCGAATCCGTGAGGTCGCCCATCTTTCCATAGAGTGCTTTCTGCGCTAGCTGCGCGTGAATCGAGTCCGCATAGCGCGGAAAGGCAATAACCTCTACGGGCCGGTCCAACGACTCCTTGAGTGCGGAGACCAACGTATTTTTACCGGCACCGTCGATGCCTTCGATGCTGATCAGCATGGGTGTGGGTTATCTTCCCTTCTGTTACTTCACCTGCGGGGCCGCTGTCGCGCGGCCGCTGCCGCGGGCAGCAGGTTCGGATTAGGACAGGGCCTCAATGAAAGGCTCGAGGTCATATTCTTCCTCGACGTTTTCGAGCACCTCGAGGGCATTTTCCGTCAAGGTCTCGCTGCCAGAGCCCACCAGTTCCCTAATATAGGGGTAGTCTTCGACAACTTCGCCCGCGCTAAAGGGCGCACCAGCCCAAATGGCAGCAATGGTGGCCGCCGCTTGAGCATTCTGCTCTTCTTCTTCGCTGAGTTTTGGCTTGCTGTGTGCGACCTCGCAGGCATCCTCGACGGCGCGAATTACCCCTTCTTCATCGAGGTTTGTCATTTCGTCCAAGAAATCGACGTTGAGGTCCGTGCTGAAAATATTTTCGTCCCAAGTACTCACTTTTTGACTCCTTCGATGCTTTCAGCGCCATTTATACACGCTTTCTTGGTGAAAGAAAGCAGACAATGAAAAGGTTTGCATGGCCTTCTACGCCCGTGAACTGCTTTTTTGTTTACTTATCACAGAATTGCGACGCCGTCGCAATGTTTCCCAAACATGATAGTCTCGTTACCAACTTGTTACCGGGGCGCCGTATCGCCCTCCCCCTTGGGCTGTAACGGCCCGCCTCATAGAAAGGACAGCCACGATGAAGCCAGATTCGCGCCGCGTCTACGTGTTCATTGTGGCCGGACTGATCGCCGCGGTCGTCGTCGGAGTCGCCGTCTGGCGCATGAGCTCGCCAAGCGCCAACTATTCCAATGCCGCGGATCAGTCCGCGACCACCTCCGTCTCCCCGACCCACACCGCAGCCGAGGAGACCACCACTTCTTCCACGGACCGCTCTCCCTCGAAGAAGCACTCCTCGCGCACCACGACATCTACTGCCTCATCCGGTGATGCCAAGCACCAGCAGCCGCACAACAACGATCCGTTTCTCGCCCCTAATGCGGTAGTGCGCCCACAGGCAGCAACCCAGCCCACCAAGGTCTACCGTCCGGAGAATATCTCCCCGCAGGGCACCGCCTCGCAGGGCAATACCACCACCCAGGGTGGTCAGGGCACCGGTCAGGGAAATCAGCGTCTAACGCCTGATTACCCGAGCAACCAGAACGGCTCGCAGGCTACTGGTGCCCCGCAGAGCAACCAGGGCGGCACCACCCCGCCGGCCACCACTGGTCCGTCCACTCCACAGCCCTCACCTGAGGCACCTGCCGCGCAAGATAACTCGGGCAAGAATTCCAACGCTCCGGCCCAGGAACCAGCTGGCACGGAGCGACCCGAGGCCGAGAAGGCGGAGCAGGAACAGCTCACCGGCCATGCCGCTGCAGAGCGATCTTCCGCCGATCAGAACCAGGAGCCTACCGACTTGGTGCCAACTAAGCAGGCACCGGCCACGGCCCAGCAGGCTCCGAGGGAAGCGGCGCCTACGCGCTAATTCGGAGCCGGTTCTCGGCGTAGACGAACAAAACAAGCACGTTTCCTCGATTTTAAAGGCAGAAATCGGGGAAACGTGCTTGTTTTGCATGTGCTGGAATGCGGTAGTTACGAAGCAGCCACAATATTCGCCAAAAATTGGGCGGAGCAGACCGCAACGCGGCCGTGATGAAGACTGAAAAGCACGCTTCGCCTGAAACCGGAGGGCAGGCGGCGAAGCGTGCTTGTGTGGGTTAAACGCGGACTAGGCGCGGGCGACGAAGAGGTCGGCGGCGTCGGATTCCGCCGTAGCGGTAACGAGACCCTCGGAGGCTGGCAGCCAGACGGCCTGGCCTGGGGTCGCGGTGAGGGTCTTGCCCCCAGCATCGGTAAAGGTTACGGAACCTGCGGTACACAGGGCGATGGTCGGGCCATCGTAATCAAGATCCACAGAAGACGAACCGGTAAGCTCCACGCGATCCAGCAGGAATTCCTCGATGGGTACTGGGTAGGACCATGCGGCGGCATCGTGGACATTGTCTTGGGCGGACTTATCTTGTTGCTGCACACGCGGCTCATCGGCAGCGGCGTACGTCAAGACCTTGACCAGCTCTGGAACGTCCACGAACTTAGGCGTCAGGCCACCGCGCAACACGTTATCGGAGTTCGCCATGATCTCCACGCCGAGGCCCGAGACATAGGCGTGAAGCTGACCGGCATCCAAGTAGACGGCCTCACCGGGCGAGAGCTCGATGTGGTTGAGCAGCAATGCGCCCAGCACACCGATATCGCCTGGGTAGCGCTGGTTGAGATCCAGCACCGTGGACATGACGCGGGACTTCCAATCGGCTGGGTCGGCGGCGATCAGGCGCTCGCCAGCGGCAACAATGGCGGAAATGAGCTCCTTGCGCTTGGCAGACGGAATGGTAATCCACGTGGTGAAAAGGACGCGCAGGTTGGCGGACTCGGTGGTTGCCGAGGGGTCGTCGTCAAGCATGGCAACGTAGTGGTCCAGCTCCGGGCACTCGAGGGCGGCAAAAAGCTCGCGGGTGCGCGCCAAGGGGCGGAAGCCGGCCATGGCATAGAAATCCGTGAGCGCGACAATGAGCTCGGGCTTGTGATTATCGTCCTTGTAATTGCGATTAGACGCGGTGAGCTCGATGCCGGCGGCGTTTTCGCGGGCAAAGCCCTCTTCCGCCTGCGCCTTTGACGGGTGGGCCTGCAAGGACAGCGGCTCCTCGGCCGCAAGCACCTTGAGCAGGAAGGGCAGGCGCTCGCCGTACTCGGCAGAAACGCGGCCACCTAGCTGCCCTGCCGGATCCTCGGCAATGACCTCATTGAGCAGGCGGCCATCCACCGTGGAAGGGTCGCCGGGGTGGGCGCCGAACCACAGCTCTGCGACGGGCTTGTCGGAATCGGGCTGGCCCTGCAGGTGCGGGATAAGGGTACGCGAGCCCCAGGAATAATTGCGAGTGGCGCTGTGCAACAGCTGCATGTGTTTCTATCCTTTAGAAATCTCGTAGGCGGTCGCGGCAAAACTCCGCGTAATAAGCTGCAGTGAGCGGGCAAGATGCCCCATGCCCGGTTCCGGGTCGATGCTGCGGACTGCAAGCGAGTTGGGCAGGTTCGCCTCTTCCTGCCCCCAGAAAACTACCTTCAAGGGTACCAAAGCGCCCTCAGCACCATCGCCATCAATGAAGGGGTCAAAGAAGAGATCAGTGGCCGGGGAACTATCAGAATCCCGGTCGAGCGCGCGCCGCAATTCGGCTGGGTCCACATAAGCGCTCGGCAGGCCATGTACGGCCCAGATGGTCGCGGCCATGCGGGCCACGAGGGCGTCGAGCTGCACGTGCTCGCGACGCGCAGAATAAGAGTACGGGTCGAGCACGCAGGAATGGATGACGCGGGCGCCGTCGATAAACTCGCGCAGTTGGCGGCCCGGATTGGTAGTGGCATCGCGCTCGGGAGAAAGCTGGGCGAGCTCGCGGTCCACGGCCGCAGCGAGGTCCTCAAGGGTCTCCTTCACCGCGGTCGGGCCCTGATAGAGCAGGCAGCACAGCGCATGCAGGGCGGCAATGCTGCGCGCGGGCGAGCTACCCTCGGCCGTCGGCAAGCAAGGTGCGACGAGCGTATCCTCCGGGCAGTCCTCCACCAGCGGGCCCTTAGCCGGTCCGATGAGCAGGGTGGTGGCACCGCGCTGGCTGGCAGTTATGAGGGCGCGCGACGCCCAGTCGCACTCGCCGGGCTCGCCGACGACCACGACCAGGTCCAGCGCCCCCACGTAGCGCGGGAGCGATTCGGTCACCACAATTGGGATCCGCAGCGGCTCGGCTAGGCCAACTCCCAGGTGGGCGGCCTGGCGGGCAATCGCGTCGGTGGGAATAATCACAAGCGAGCGGGGATTGAGCCCGCTGAGCGCCTCGCCCCAGCGCTCCACTTCTCCGGCCACCAGGCGGATTTGGGCGCCTTCGTGCGCCACATCAAAAAAGCGCACGGTTTCGGCATCATAATTACCGGTATCCATGTGGCCCAAGCATAGTCGGGCGCCCACTAAGATGAAGTCCTATGACTTCCGCACAGATCCATCCTGTAACCCTGATTGGCGGCGGCCCCGGCGCGTGGGACCTCATTACCGTGCGCGGCATGCGTGCCCTGCAGGATGCAGAGGTTATCCTTGCCGATCACCTGGGACCTACGGCGCAGCTCGATAAGCTGTGTGATATTTCTTCCAAAGAGCTTATTGACGTCTCCAAGCTCCCCTATAAGAAGTCAATCTCGCAGGAAAAGATCAACGAGCTGCTCATCGAGCACGCCCGTGCCGGCCGCAAGGTGGCCCGCCTTAAGGGGGGCGATCCCTTCGTCTTTGGGCGCGGCTTTGAAGAGGTGCAAGCGCTGGCGGAAGCGTCTATTCCCACCACGGTCATTCCGGGCGTGACCTCAGCCATTTCCGTACCTGCGGCCGTCGGAATCCCAGTAACCCAGCGCGGCATCGTCCACGGATTCACGGTGGTTTCCGGCCACCTTCCGCCCGGCCATGAAAAGTCCTTGGTGGACTGGGCAGCGCTTGCCCGCTCTGGCGCCACGCTGGCTGTCATCATGGGCGTGAAGAATGCCCCGGCGATTGCCAATGTGCTTATCGACGCCTCCCTCTCCCCCTCCACTCCCTGCGCCATCATCCAAGAGGGCACGCTTTCTACCGAGCGCGCCTACCGTTGCACCTTGGGCACCCTTGCGCAGACGATGGCCGAGCACGAGATCTCCGCGCCGGCGGTCTACGTCATCGGCGAGGTTGCCGGGCTGTAGCACCCCCTCGAGGCCTTCAGGGTCCGCGAGGCCAACTTGTGGCCGCGCTCTACCCCACCGCAGTTGGGGTTTAGCCCGTATCGTGGCCAAAGGTCGCGGCAGAAGGGCTACGCGCGGTCAGCGGCGGGGCTTTCGGGCGCCTTATCCTGCACGATGGTTACGGCAGACCTGCGCGAACCGTGGACGCGGTAGGCGGCAGCGACGCGCTCCGGATAATCCGGGGCATGGAAATCCGCGTGGGCGGCTTCCTCAGCGTTTTCGGCTTCCAATTCCGCCGCACGCGCACGCCTGGTGCGCAACGCGCCACGAATGGTGGCTGCAACGCCAGCCGCGACCACGACCGCGATGGCAACGGGGGTAACTGCTGCAGGCACTGCCCAGCCAAAGTACGTCTCGGCACCGCCGATCACCTTGCTGATGTTCAGGCCCACGATGGCGGTGCCCACCAGTCCGCCGAGTAGGATCGGGTTGATGCGGGAGATGAGCCACGCGGCGATGGGCGCGGTGATAGCGCCGCCGATGAGCAGGGCAATAACTGCGGCCAAGTTGGCGACGATATCGTGCCAGAGACCGACGATAAAGCCCGCGGTAGCGCCGAAGGTCACCAGGAACTCAGCGGCGTTGACCGTACCCACGATGCGGCGCGGCTGCTCGCGGCCGATGGCCATGAGCGTGGAAGTCGACACCGGGCCCCAACCGCCGCCACCGGTGGAATCGACGAATCCGCCCACAAGGCCCAGTCCGGCCAGAAACGGCGTGGAGTGGGTGCGCTTATAGGCGGAGCCACGGCGGCGCGGTTGGGAGAAACGCCAAATGAGGTTCGCGCCGATGCCGACCAGGATGAGTGCGGTCACCGGCGCGGCCGCCGCGGTGGAGATATTCGACAACAACGTAGCGCCCAAAAAGGCGGCGATCCCGCCCGGCACGCCGAGACGGACCACGGTTTTCCAATCCACGTTGCCAAAGCGCGCGTGGCTCAATCCAGAAATGGCCGTGGTACCAAGCTCGGCGGTATGAACGACGGCCGAGGCCTGCGCGGGGCCAAGGCCGGCAAGAAGCAGCATCGTGGTGGACGTGACGCCAAAGCCCATGCCGATGCCACCGTCCACGAGGTTGGCGGCCGCACCGGCGAGCGCGATGAGGATGAGGGTTAGCATGGCACGAACACCTCTTGTGCGGCGCGGCGGGCGTGGTGAAAGCGGTCTGCGACGAGGCCCGCGAGGTCGGTTCCTAGCGGGCGGTCGACGGTTGCGGGAACGCCCGCCAGCCGGTCCAGGAGCAGGCCCTCGGTCACGAAGAGCGGAATCACGCGCACGCGAGAGGGGTCTTGATGCTCGCGGCACAGGGACACGATCCCTTCGCGACCACCGCGAGTGGCGAATTCCACCGCCGTAGGTACGCCGGTGAGCGCGAAGGTGCGGTGGGCGAGCTCACGGATGGCATCGTTCGCCGCAGTATCGGAGGACCCAACGGAGTAGATGACCACATGGGCATCGCCAGGCCGGGTACGGGAGGCGAGCACGCGGGCGAGGTCCTCGCCGGTGCCGAGCCCAGGGGCGAGGTGGAGGGAAAGGTGGGAGGTTTGGGCGGCGTCGGCAAGCGTGCGCGGGACGTCCACGCGCTGGTGGTAGCCCTGGGTAAAAAGCAGCGGAACTACAACGGTCTCGGTCTCCCCGAGCTGGGCGAGCTCGAGCGCGGCCATGGTGAGGTCGGGCTCGTTGAATTCCAGGTGCGCCGCGCGGGCTGGTCGCAGACCCGTGGCCTGGGTCAAACGCTCAATGCCGGCCGCGGCGCCCGGGTGCCGCGAACCGTGGGACAGGGTAATAAGTGCGGGCATGGGGCGCATCCTTAAGCCTGCGGTGCCGTGGAGTGTCCGCGGCGGGCAAGCGAGCGCTTTAGGGCCTCGTTGGAGGACACGGCCGGTGCGGGGGCTACCGGGGCATCGTCTTGGCCGTGAAAGCGCACGGAGAAAATCCGCAGGCATTCCTGGCACTTCCAGGCAAAGTCATCTTCCTCATCCGGGAAGAGGTCGGTGCCGGCGCAATACGGGCAGAAGCTGGGATGGTTGCGGTTGGGGTTGGGCTGGCGGCGAAAATTCACTGCAAGTCCTCCTCCTTGGCGCGCAAGACCCAGTGGCGGAATTGCTCGCCTTCCTCGCGCTGCTCTTTGTATTTGTTGACCAGGCGAATGACGTACTCGGGCACCTCATCGGCGACGACCTTGTGGCCGCGCAGCTTACGGCCCCAGTCCGGGGACAGGCCAAGGGCGCCACCCAGGTGGACCTGGAAACCCTCGACGCGGTTGCCCTCGGAATCGGTAACAATCTGGCCCTTCAGGCCAATGTCCGATACCTGCGAACGCGCACAGGCGTTGGGGCAGCCGTTGAGCGCGATGGAAATCGGCACGTCCAGATCTCCCAAGGTGTCTTCCAGGGTGTCTACCAACTCGATGGCGCGGGCCTTCGTGGTCACGTGCGCGAGCTTGCAGAACTCCAGGCCGGTGCAGGAGATGACGCCGCGGCGGAATTCGGACGGCTGGGAGTACAGGCCGGTCTCATCGAGCGCGCGGGAGAGCGCCGGAATGTCTTCTTCCTCCACATCAAGGAAGAGCAATTCCTTCATCGGGGTGGTGCGAATGCGGCTGATGCCGAACTTTTCGGCCACGTCCGCAATGGCGATGAGCTGCTCGCCGGTGGCGTGTCCCACGGTGGGCTTTACGCCAACGTAGAACTTGCCATCCTTCTGGCGGTGCACGCCAAGATGATCGCGGGAGCCGGGCTCGACCTCCAGTGGGATGCCATCCAGCAGTGGCTTGTCTAGGTATTCTTCCTCCAGCACCTGACGGAACTTTTCGATGCCCCACTTGGCTACCAAGAACTTCAGGCGGGCGCGGTTGCGGTTGCGGCGGAAGCCGTAGTCACGGAAGATGCCGACCACCCCGGCCCAGACCTCCGGCACGCGCTCTAGGGGAACCCAGGCGCCGAGGGACTGCGAGAGCATCGGGTTGGTGGACAGGCCTCCACCAACGAAGCAATCGAATCCCGGGCCGTATTCGGGGTGGTTCGCGCCCACGAAGGCAACGTCTTGAATCTCGTGCGTGACGTCCTGACGGGAGTTGCCGGAGATAGCGGTCTTGAATTTGCGCGGCAGGTTATGGAATTCCTCGCGCGGCAGGTAGTTATTCTTGATTTCTTCGATGGCCGGGGTGGCATCGATAATCTCGTCCTCGGCCACGCCGGCAACCGGAGAGCCCAAGATGACGCGGGGAACGTCACCGCAGCCCATGAGCGTGCTCAGCCCCACTGACTCGAGCTTGTCCCAAATGGTGGGCACATCCTCGATTTGAATCCAGTGCAGCTGGATATTCTGGCGGTCCGTAAAGTCCGCCGTGGAGCGGGCATAATCGCGCGAGATCTCACCGACGGCGCGCAGCTTGGCAGGATCGGCACGCCCGCCGTCGAAGCGCACGCGCATCATGAAGTACTCGTCCTGCAGCTCGGCGTTGGACAGCTTGGAGGTCATCTCGCCGCCCAAGTTCTGGTTGCGCTGAGTATAAAGGCCCAGCCACTTGAAGCGAGGGGCTAGGTCATCGGCTGGGATAGAGGAAAATCCCTGCTTGGAGTAGATATCGATGACGCGCTGCTTGGCAGAAAGCCCGCCGTCTTCCTGCTTAATTACCTCATCGTTATTGAGGGGCTCGGTACCGTCAATCTTCCATTGGCCTTCGGGCTTTTTGGCGCGGTGCGTGCGCTTGGTATTAGTCGCGGTGGTCATGGTGTAGATCTCAACCTGCCTTTCCAAAGTATTGAAAGACAACCTACCCGTCTAAAATGAGCAGACAAAGCGGTCTTTTTTAATTTCACGTAAAAAATCGCCCTGAACTGGACGAAAGGAAGAATATTTTTAGAATCTAATTCAACTCCTTGCCGCAATCTAGACTAAACGGTTCAATGCCCAGAAAGATAAGCCTCCAAAAATGAACCTAGCGGTCTAGACCCCGCAATTAAGAGAAAGGCATTCACGCAGCATGAATCAGCCCCTGAAGGTAGCCGTCATCGGCGCAGGTCCGGCCGGCATCTATGCCTCCGATATCCTGGTGAAAAAGACCGGCGGCGAGGTACAGATTGACCTCATCGAGCAGATGCCCGCGCCCTTCGGCCTCATCCGCTACGGCGTAGCGCCGGACCACCCGCGCATTAAGGGCATCATCAAGTCCCTGCACCGCGTGCTCGATACCGAGCAGATTCGCCTGTTGACCAACGTGCACATCGGCCGTGACATCACCGTTGACGAGCTGCAGCAGCACTACGATGCCGTGGTCTTTGCCACCGGCGCCGTGGGCGACCGCCACCGCGATATCCCTGGCGCGGACTTGGACGGCGTGCATGGCGCCGGCGAGTTCGTCGGCTTCTACGATGGCAACCCGCGCTTTGAGCGCGATTGGGATCTGTCCGCCAAGGAGGTGGCGGTCATTGGCGTGGGCAATGTGGGACTGGACGTCTCCCGCATCTTGGCCAAGACCGGCGATGAGCTCAAGGTCACCGAGATCCCCGATAATGTCTACGAGTCCCTGGCTAAGAACCAGGCTGAGACTGTGCGCGTTTTCGGACGCCGCGGCCCGGCGCAGGCCAAGTTCACTCCGCAGGAGCTCAAGGAGCTGGACCATTCTGAGTCCATTAATGTTGTGGTCTCCCCCGAGGACATCGACTATGACGAAGCCTCGCTGGCCGCGCGCCAGGAGAGCAAGTCCACCGACTTGGTGTGCCAGGTGCTCGAGCAGTATGCCATCCGCGATCCCAAGGAGGCGCCACACACCCTGCAGATCCACCTCTTTGAGCAGCCGGTAGAGATTTTGGGCGAGGACGGCAAGGTCAGCGGCATCAAGACCGAGCGCACCGCCCTCAATGGCGATGGCAGCGTGCACGGCACCGGCAAATTCACCGAATGGCCCGTGCAGGCGGTCTACTTCGCCACCGGTTACCGCTCCGATGCGGTCGATGGCGTGCCCTTTAACCAGGACAAGAACGTCATCAATAACGATGGCGGCCATGTCATCGATGCGGCCGGCGCGGTAGTGCCGGGTCTCTACACCACCGGGTGGATTAAGCGCGGCCCAGTGGGCCTGATTGGCAATACCAAGTCCGATGCCACGGAGACGATTGGCATGCTGCTTGCCGACGCCGCTTCTGGTGCCCTCCCCTCCCCCTCCAGCACCGCGGATATCACCGAAGTCTTTGCCGAGCGCGGTATCGATTACCTGACGTGGCAGGATTGGCAGCGTTTGGACGCGGCCGAGCGCGCCCTAGGCGAGCGCGAGGGCCGCGAGCGTAAGAAGTTTGTGGAGTGGGAGGACATGGTCTCCCACTCGCGCGCCGAAGTTTAGCGACGAATGATGGCAAGGACTTCGTCGACGATGGACTGCACCTCGTCGGCGGTCTTTGCCTCTACATTGAGGCGCAGCAGCGGCTCCGTATTGGACGCGCGCACGTTGAACCATGCCTCGGTTCCCTTGAGCTCGACGGTCACGCCATCGAGCTCATCGACGGACTCAATCTTATCGGCCAGCTCATCCAGCACCGCCTGGGTAGCGGCCTTCTGGTCCTCCACGGTGGAGTTGATCTCACCGGAGGCCTCGTAGCGGGAGTACTCCGCCATGAGCTCGCTCAGCGGCTTATCGGACTGGCCCAGCGCGGCCAGCACGTGCATCGCAGCAAGCATGCCGGAATCGGCGTTCCAGAACTCCTGGAAGTAGTAGTGCGCGGAGTGCTCGCCACCGAAGGCGGCCTGGTGCTCGGCCATCTGCGCCTTGATGAAGGAGTGGCCCACGCGGGTGCGCACCGGGGTGCCGCCCTTTTCCTTAATGAGCTCCGGCACGGTCTTGGAGGTAATCAGGTTGTGGATGATGGTAGCGCCGGGGAACTTCTCCAGGTAGCGCTCAGCAACCAGTGCACAGATGGCAGAAGGAGAAACCGGCTGGCCCTTTTCATCCACCACGAAGCAGCGGTCCGCATCGCCGTCGAAGGCCAAACCAATATCAGCCTTCTGATCCACGGTGAACTTCTGCAGATCCACCAGGTTCTTTGGATCCAAGGGGTTCGCCTCGTGGTTCGGGAAAGTGCCATCGAGCTCGAAGTACAAATCGCGGACGTCGAAAGGCAAGCCATTGAAGACGGCCGGCACGGTGTGGCCACCCATGCCGTTGGCGGCATCGACAGCCACGACGAGCGGCTTGGAATCCTCCAGCGGTACCAGCTTGCGCAGGAAGTCGGCGTAGCCGGCCAGAATCTCCTGCTCGGCAATTGCGCCCTCGGTGCCGGTGAACTCCGGGGTGCCGTCGATAAGCATCTGCTTAATCTGCTCCAAGCCGGTCTCCTGGCCCACCGGTACCGCGCCGGCGCGGCAGAGTTTAATGCCGTTGTACTTGGCTGGGTTATGGGAAGCGGTAAACATAGCGCCCGCACACTCCAGGGAACCGGCGGCGTAGTAGAGCTCGTCGGTAGAGGTTAGCCCCAGCAGGGTCACGTTGAGGCCCTGCGAGGTCACACCCTCAGCAAAAGCGCGCGCCAGAGACGGCGAGGACGGGCGCATATCGTGGCCGACAGCCACGGTGTTTTCGCCTTCTTCCCGCAGGATGGCGGCAAACGCGGCGCCCGTATCGCGCACGAAGTTCTCATCGATATCTTCGCCCACCACGCCACGGACGTCATAGGCCTTAATTATTGCATCAAGATGCTCACGAGTTCGCATAACCTGCAATAGTACTCCCGCCCGCTGGGAAACTACCGCACCACGGGGTTCGTGTCAGTCCTGTTCCGGTTCTGCGGGCGTCGTTTCATCGGGCACGACCGAAAGGTGCGCGCGGCGCGCCTTTTTGGCATAAGCCACGCGGCGGGTGCGAAAGACCGGGTGGTTCGAATTGGCAGGGTCCGCCCCATCAAAGGTCGCGGAATAGTCGATTGGGTCTGCACCGGAGCCGGCGCTGCGGTCATCGACCAAGCCGGTGGTCACGCGGCCGTCTTCCTTGACCGCCTCCGCCAAGGCCATCAGGTCATCTTCTTCGTCCAGCTCAATGCGGTCCACACGCACCAGTTCCCAGCCCACTGGGGCGGAAATGCGGTCGCGGTGGGTCGCACACAGATCCCAGCTGTGTGGGTTCTCCTCTTCCGCCAGCGGGCCGACGACGGCCGTCTGGTCCGCGTAAGCGTAGGTCAATGTCGCCACGGCGGGGCGGCCGCAGCCTGGGCGGGAGCAATGGCGAGAAATAGTCACAGCGCATAAGTCTAAACCCTTGGTTTAGATTTAGATAGTCTTCACCCCGGCGTGGCTCCGCTAAATCCGGCCCGCCAGCGCCTTAGAATCAGGGTCATGACCGCCGCTCGCCCGCATATCCGCCCCGCCCGCGACCGCCACGGCCACGGCATGCGCGGACCGCTCCTCCCCCAGCAGACCCCGCGCTACCGCAGCGCGCGCGAGCACTTCGACATGGCCGTATTGGAGGCCTATGCCCCCATCCAAAACGCCTTCGCGCCACAATTGCGAGGCCTCGACTTGGCCGTGGATACCATCCCACGCATGCGGCTTTCGCCCGATATGACCGTGCTACCGGATGAGATTATCGCCGATGGCCCAGTTCCCCTTGGCCGCGTGGTTCCCGCCGGTGTAGATTCCGAGGGCCAGCCCACCCGCGCGCGCCTAGTCATCTTCCGCATGCCCATCGAGCAACGTGCCTCTACCCCGTCCGAGCGCTCCGAGCTCCTAGGCACCGTTATTACCGCGCTGGTGGCCAACTACCTCAACTTGGATCCCGAAGAAGTGGACCCGCGCTATAGCTGGTAACCTCCGGCAAGTTTCGCGGCAGCAGAAAAGCCCCTGGCCGCACATTGCGTGCTAACCAGGGGCCTTACTGGACACCTTAATTATCCAATCTCGCGCTTGAGGCGGCGGCGCTCACGATCCGATAGCCCGCCCCAAATACCGAAGCGCTCATCGTGCTCCAGCGCGTACTCCAAGCATTCATCGCGTACCGCGCAGGCCTGGCAGATGCGCTTGGCCTCACGGGTAGAGCCTCCCTTTTCGGGGAAGAATGCTTCAGGGTCGGTCTGCGCGCACAGCGCCTGGTCCTGCCACTCCTGCTCGACGGCACCGAAGAGTTCATCGAGCGACATCTCTGCAGCAGCACCGCCACGGAGAATGGCGTTGTTATTAGCCATTTTGTCCACGCCTTTTCCTTTCTCCGAGGTTGGGTAATTCTCATCAGCGCGACCGACTGTACACCACATTTCCTTTGGGCTACCCCGCTGGGACTGTGTGGAAGTAACGGCGCCGGCCGCTGTTTCTTTCACTGATGTAATTTCACACCGGATCACTAAATATCGTCAACCCGAATTGGCGGCTTCTTCGCGCTTTCCGGCAAAAACGCAGCACACGATCCCCATGCGTCACATCCGTAACAACTGATCCCCCGCGGGGGTGTAGGTAGGGGGTACTACATGTAGTGGTACCCCGTTTTTCTGTCAACAATTTTCAGGAAATTCCGGCGTGTCGCGCGCACAACCCCGCAAAGAAGGGATCCATGCGCTTCATATCTGTGAAGATTTCGTACCATGTCGGCCGGTGCAGACAGGCGTAACAGGTGGCCCCATAAAAGAAAGGCCGAACCGAGGCTCTTTATCCTCAGTTCGGCCTATGTCAGCTAGACCTAGTGCAGCGCCCAGACCACGGCGAAAGCGTTAAGCATCGGAGCTAAAACGCACGCCGGCATCAGGAATAGAAACGCCGGGGAAGACTCGCATGCCGTCGAGAAGCTCGCAGCGTGCGCCGATATGCGCGCCTTCACCAATGACACAGTTCTCAATGACCGCGTTGGCGCCAATGTGAGCGCCGGAGGCAATGATCGAGTTGTGAATGATGGCGCCTGGCTCAATGCGCACGCCGTCAAAGACAACGGTGCCCTCCAGACGGGAGCCCGCGCCCACCTCAGAGCCTCGGCCCACGGCGGTACCGGACAGCAGCAGCACGCCGCCAGCGATGCCGGCGGAGGGATCCACCAGGGATTCACCAGTCTTGCCCTCAATCAGCGGGGAAGGCGCGATGCCACGTACCAGGTCGGAGGAACCACGGGTGAAGTCATCCGGGCGGCCCATGTCGCGCCAGTAGGAGTTGTCTACGTGGCCGACAACTAGACGGCCTTCAGCCAAGAGCCCTGGGAAAGTTTCGCGTTCGACGGAAACAACGCGGTTGGCCGGAATGGACTCGATGACGGAGCGCTTGAACACATAGCAGCCGGCGTTGATCTGGTTGGTTGGCGGATCCTCGGTCTTTTCTAGGAACGCGGTAACTCGGCCGTTGGAGTCGGTCGGCACGCAACCAAACGCACGCGGGTCAGCTACGTTGAGCAGGTGCATGGTGACATCGGCGTCCTTGTCATGGTGCGTGGTGAGGATGCCTTCCAGATCCATGCCGGAGAGCACGTCGCCATTGAAGACCATGACCGTGTCATTGCGCAGCTTGTCGTAGACGTTGCGGATGCCGCCGCCGGTGCCGAGCGCGGTCTCTTCCACCACGTACTCGATCTCCAAGCCCAGATCGGAGCCATCACCGAAGTACTCCTCAAAGACCTCGGCCTTATAGGAGGTAGACATGACGACGTGCTCGATGCCGGCGGCCTTGATGCGGGCGAGCAGGTGCTGCAGGAACGGGTAGTTTGCCGTCGGCAGCATCGGCTTCGGTGTACCGATGGTTAGTGGGCGCAGGCGGGTGCCGCGACCGCCGACGAGAATCACTGCATCCGTGCTGGCACCGTGGGTGGTGGCTGCTTCAGTCATAGTCTTCCTTATGTATGCGGACAGTTTTATTCTGTGATTTTCTGAGGGACAGTGTAGAGCGTATGGCGCACAATCCAGGTCAACGGCACGCGCACCGGGCCTTAAGAACGTGCCGAGGCTGAGGCAATAAGCCCGCGGACTCGCAGTCCCAGCCACAACGCACCGCGCAGTGGGGCCTGCCACCGCCCGGGGTGGCGGTCTGCCTGAAAGCGATAGGCGGAGTTGTGGTGGGCGCGCAGCATCGCTCCGGCGTGCGCTTGGGTGGAATGCCCCTTAGCGTGGCTGATGACGGCCTCCGGGCAGAAAATGTTCTGGTAGCCGGCGCGCGTGAAGCGATCTCCTAGATCCACGTCTTCGAGGTACATGAAATAGCGCTCATCAAACCCACCGATGTCGTCGAAGGCCTCCCAGCGCACAAGAAGGCAGGAACCGGATAACCATCCGGCCGGACGCTGGGCGGTCATATCGGATTCATCGCGGTAGGCGCGCGACCATGGATTGGACGGCCAGATCGAAGAAAAGAGTGCGTGCCCAATGCCGGTAGCCACGGTAGGCACGGCGCGGGCCGAGGGATAATTGCTGCCATCCGGTTCCACGATGCGCGGGCCCACGGCCGCAGCATCCGGCCACTGGCGGGCGCACTCGATGAGCTGGTCAATAGATCCCGGGGTAAAGGTGACATCGGGATTAGAGATAAGGAAAAATTCCTCATCCACGCCACCGTGCTCGCGGGCGAAGCGGGCACCCGCATTCATGCCAGCGCCGTAGCCGATATTTCCGCCGGTATCGAGAAAGTCCACCCCGGCGCGTTCGCGGGCGGCGGCCTCGGGCACGCCGTCGGTGGAGCCATTATCCGCAAGCACGACCTTGGTGCCGTGAGCGCAAGCGCCCGGCAGGGAGTTCAAAAAACTACCGAGGTATTCACCGGGACTATAGGTCACGGTGATCACGGCCAGCGGGGATTGATTTGGTGTAGTCACAATGGCCCCGAGCTTAGTCACAGGCGCTCCTCGCACTGGGCAGGGACACTGCCCGAACACGCGAAATCGGACACGGATCACTAATTTTTGCCCGTTCTGCCCTAAACTGTCTCCAGATCCCCACCAATCTAGAAAGCCTCCAGTTGTGACTTCTGAGAACACTCGTCGGGCGCGCACGATCCAGCCGGCGCCCTCTGCCGCTAGTGCGGTGAAGCAAAAAGGTTCCACGGCCATCAAGGCGATCGTGGCACTCCTGTCTGCCTTGATCCTGGTGGTATCTGGCGTGGGTTATGCCACCGTGGGTCGACTAGATAATGGCATGTCTTCGGCCACGGACTTGTCCCTGGACGGCCAGGGCTTGTCCGGTGACTCGCACGATGGCGCAGTGGATATCTTGCTGGTGGGCAAGGATTCGCGTACCGATGCCAAGGGCGATCCCCTCTCTGAGAAGGAATTGGCGGACCTGCACGCCGGCGTGGCCGATGGTGAGGAAAATACTGACACCATGATGCTCATCCGCGTTCCGGAGGACGGTTCCCGCGCTACCGCCGTATCCATTCCGCGCGATACCTATGTCAAGGATCCGGACTACGGGAATATGAAGATGAATGCCGTCTTCGCCTCCCACAAAAACGCCAAGGTGGAAGAGCTCGAGCAAGAAAATGCCGAGGCGGAGGCCAAGGGCAAAAAGAAGCCGCACTCGGATAAGGACATCGAAAAGCAGGGCGTCGAAGCCGGCCGCGAAGGGCTGCTGGCCATGGTGCGCACCCTGACCGGTGTGTCTATTGATCACTACGCCGAGGTGGGCCTCTTGGGCTTTACCCTGCTGACTGACGCCGTCGATGGCGTGGATGTCTGCCTCAACGAAAATGTTGATGATGATATGTCTGGCGCTAAGTTCAGCAAGGGCAAGCAGACCCTCGACGGCGCCAAGGCGCTAGCCTTCGTGCGCCAGCGCTATAACCTCCCGCGCGGCGACCTCGACCGGATTGTGCGCCAGCAGGCCTTCATGGCGTCCCTAGTCAATAAGATACTGGACAATGACACCCTGGCTAATCCTTCCAAGCTGTCCAAGATTGCCAAGGCGGTGGAGCGCTCCGTAGTCATCGATGATGGCTGGGACATCATGGGCTTTGTCACCCAGCTGGCGGGCCTGGCCGGCGGCAATGTCACCTTCACCACTATCCCGGTGACCTCCATCGACGGCCAGGGCGATTATGGCGAGTCCATCGTCACCATCGACGCCTCCGAGGTCCACCGTTTCATGGATGACCTGGCTAAGACCCACGATGAAGCCACCGATGAATCCAAGGCCGAGGATAAGGACAAGCAGGACAAGGCGGAAAAGGACAAGGACGTCGATCCGAATATCAATATTCACGTCCTCAACGCCGGCAATATTGATGGCTTGGCCGCAGGCATTGGTTCTTGGCTGGAGGACAAGGGCTACACGGTGGAGCGCTCCGCGAACGCGCAGCCGGGCATCTACAGCGAGTCGCAGGTCGTCGCCGCCGATCCATCGAGCAAGGAAGCTAAGGCCCTGGCCAAGAAGCTGGGTGGGCTGCCGGTGGCAGAGAACCCGCAGCTCGACGATGACACCCTCATCGTGGTTGCTACCGATGACTACCAGGGACCTTCCGATGAGGAGGCCAGCGCCCAGCAGCCGGAGGAAGACACCTCCAGCCAGCCGGTTGGCACCCCGGGCAATGACTTCGGTACCGCCAAGGTTTCCCCGGAGATCGATGCTGGTGGCGACGGCCCGCGCTGCGTGAACTAGCACTTCTCCCTTACGATGGGCGGGTATGGAACTACTCGCCCATCTTTTGCGTGCCGATGCCGCCTCCCCGCGGCTTACCGTATACAACGAGGCCACCGGCGCTCGCATGGATTTTTCTGCGCAAACGCTCGACAATTGGGTGGCCAAGATCGCCAATATGCTGGAAGAAGAGCTCGACTTAGAGGCGGATTCCACCATCGCCATCGATCTTCCTTCCTCGTGGCAGGCGGCCGTCGTCGCCTTGGGTGCCCTTGCTGCTGGCCCTTCCTATAGCTTTGGCGAGGCTGCCGCGCTTGCCGACGTCGTCTTTACCTCCCCCTCCCGCTACTCGGCCGCCCACGAGCGCCAGCCGCAGGCCGACATTGTGCTCATTAGCGAGGACCCCTTTGGCCGCGGCGTCGTAGAGTCCGGCGGGGAGCTGCCCACCGGCGCCATCGATTTTGGTCCCACCGTGCGCTTCTACGGTGATCAGTACTTTGGCGAAACTCAACCACTGCCCCAGCTTGTCGATGCCCCCGCATCTGCCGAGCGCCTGCTTTCTACCGGCTGGTCCGATAATGAGTCTTTCTCCCGCGCCGTGCTCGAGCCCCTAGCCGCTGGTGGTTCCGCGGTCATCGTTGCCGGCATGTGCCCGGCCGAGCGCTTGGAGGAAATCGCCGCCAATGAGAAGGCCACCGCCCGCCTCTAATAGTTTCTGTATGCAGGCTTGGCCCAGATACACTTAACCCTCGTTATGTTTCTGGGAATCTCCGCGGACGTATGGTCCTCTCTCTTCATTGGCCTCCTCATCCTCGCTGGCACCATTACTCAAGGCACCATCGGTTTTGGCTTAGGCACCATTGCCACGCCCATAATCGCGCTCATTCGACCTGAGCTCGTGCCCACGCTCATTCTGCTGCTCGCACTGTGCATTTCCAGCTATACGCTCGCGCGCACCTTCCGCGAGACGTCCTGGCGCGTTGTGGGGATTTCTTCCCTCGCCCGCATTCCCGGTTCCCTGGTGGGCGCGTGGGCAATCGCCAGCCTCCCACCCGATGGGCTGTCCATCTTCATCGGTTGCGCCGTACTCCTTGCTATGACGCTTTCCAGTTTGGGCTGGAGCCCTCGACCTACCACCGCCAATACGCTCATCGCCGGCGTAGCCTCCGGCATCCTGGGCACCTCGACTTCCATCGGCGGCCCGCCGATGGCGCTGATCATGAAGCGCTTCGACCCAAACCGCACACGAGGCACCTTAGCGGGCACCTTTGTCCTCGGAACCTTAATCTCTCTTATAATTTTGGCGTTCAATGGGCAGATCACCAGCACTCAGGTGACCGCCGCGGCGGCCTACTTCCCCCTTGTTGTCGTCGGCCTCATTGCCGCCAACTACCTCAACCGATTTATAGATAGGCACCTCCTCAACCGCATCGTCATCATCGTGGCCATCGCTGCGGCCCTTATGCTGATTCTCGAATCGGCCCTATTCTAGCCCCGGGCCCTACCCCTCAGCAGAAAACCTCGGCAGGCTCCAGTTGCGAAACATGCCAACCTCTGCCATGTAAACGCCTATAACTTATGTCACGTAACATTCATAACAAAGCATTTTATACCCCTTCCCTACCCGCTTAAATGCAGCGCACGACGCATATTGTGACGTGACCACAACTTTTCGTCAGGCCCCTAAACCCCTCCCAGAGGCCACCCAAACACCCCCAGATAGGGGCCCACTCCCTTCGTGTCGATTCTCTATTGTATAGACAATCATTTATCAATATTTTTTCACGCACTATCAGCCGTTTAGCGGGAACAAGCCCCAATAAACAGCTTAGTCTATATAAAAAATACCCACCCGTCGGCGTGGCAAATATATAGACATCTAAGAGATGAATTAATTCTGTGCCTGTTTTAGCGTTTTCTCAGCGCAACATTGAGAGTTGCTGGATTTCATTCATAAGTTCATTCATTTTCTACCTGCCCAGGAGAAGTTATATATGTCGATTCGTCGTCGCATGACCGGCCTGACCGCCGGCCTCATCGTCGCCGGCACCGCATTCGCGGCACCGCTGGCTGGCGCAGCTACCCAGACCGAGTCCTACCCGGAGACCCCGGCCCTGAACCCGGACCTGCCAATCATCCACACCACCCACGGTTCCGACCACATGAAGGCGAATATCCTGAACCCTCGCCCGGTATGTAACCCGTGGGAGGACCACCGCACCGTGGTCTACAAGGTCTCCGACCGCTTCCTGCCGGCCGGCACCATCTCCACCACCAACCAGACCAAGAAGGACATCCCGCTGCAGCAGGATCTGTCCAAGTCTCAGTCCATCTCCCTTTCCGTCAACGGTGACCGCACCGAGACCACGTCCATGAACCTGGGCGGCAAGGGCTCCAAGAAGGGCGCTGAAGGCTCTTTCGGCATCTCTCACGAGATCGCTACCAAGATTGGTGCTAGCGCTTCCTACTCC
The DNA here is from genome assembly GCF_022347225.1 of Corynebacterium sp. ACRPQ. Classification (NCBI taxonomy): domain Bacteria; kingdom Bacillati; phylum Actinomycetota; class Actinomycetes; order Mycobacteriales; family Corynebacteriaceae; genus Corynebacterium; species Corynebacterium sp. ACRPQ. The sequence continues at coordinate 5,341 of NZ_JAKRNF010000020.1, read as the reverse complement.
CTGTCTTGGGATGCTGGCCAGTCCATCGGACCTTACGACGTTCCGCCAAACCACACCGGCGAGGCTACCTACGGCTTCCGCGTGCTGAACATGACTGGCACCCAGCAGTACTGCAAGCCAAACGGCACCTGGTCCACTCCGACCGCTTGGAACGCTATGCAGCCGGTAAAGAACGAGGTTCGCGTCAAGCTGTACGATAAGCTGTCTGACTCCTACGCTCCCAACAAGGACGCTCAGAACACCACCGACGTCAATGACCCGAAGGTCGTTGAAGAGGACAAGAACCTCGAGGCTGACGCAGAGGTAGTCAAGGAGTCCGAGGGCAACGCCAAGGAAGCAACCGAGAAGGTCTCTGAAGCAGAGGGCAAGAACGAAGAGGCTGCTGACAAGAAGAAGCAGGAAGAGGTTGACGCCAAGGAAGACAAGAAGGACTCCAAGCACAAGCTCGACCTCGAGCCTTACCTGACCGTTTCCGGCGCTAAGCACGCTGGCTTCGCAGGCACCGTTGCTCTGCGCGCCAAGAACGTTGGCTCCGAGCGCTACTACGGCGAGTTCCCAGCTACCCAGTTCCGCGTGGACGTGAAGACCGCTAAGGGCCCGAAGGGCGTTGACCGCCTCATCACCCCGCGCTCCTCCAACGGCGCTCACATCCGTGACCTGGGCTTCAACGAGAAGACCTCCACTCGCTCCTTCGAGGTAACCCTGGCTAACCCGATTAACGCTGGCGAAGAGGCCCGCATCGCTAACCTGGACTTCGGCGACGGCAACACCAAGGAAGGCCGCCTCATCAACAACATCGAGGTAACCCAGACCTCCCGCATCAAGGGTGATGACTCCAAGCACAACGACCAGAACGTTGACTCCCGCGAGCACACCCTGAATGACTTTGGCAAGAAGAACGAGGGCCTGTTCTAAGAATACCCTACTTCTGCCCTAGGAAAATAGTTTCCTAGCCAGTCACTCCCAGAAGGCCGCTGCATCATCAAACGGTGCGGCGGCCTTCTTTCTTACCCTCGCCTACCCATACACGTCATTACTCCGCTTCAGATGTTCCCACCGTGGTCGTGGACGAGCACCCAGAGATTGAAGAGCTCTTCGCTCCCCTTTCGCAGTTGCTTACCGACGAAAAGATGCAGGAACTCAATGCCCGCGTCGACGTCGATGGCGAGGACTACACCACCGTGGCGCTGGATTTCTTGAAGGAAGAAAACCTGATCGCGGCCTAGCTGGGGCGCCTTAACAAGATTCCCAAAGACCGCTGCACCACCCTCGGTGCGGCGGTCTTTAACATTTATTTAACTTAGATCACAAATTTGCTTTCGTTCACCAGAACCTTCAGATAGATTGTGTATGTTACCCCATTCACAAACACTGGAGGATGAATTCTATGTCTCACACGACTGCGAATGCGCCCGCTTCACCAGCCAGCCCACCCACCACTGGCGGTGCAGGTACTTCACCCAGCGGCCAGGTGACCACTAATAAGGCCGTCAATAGCCAATGGACCATCACGCTCTTCGGCACCGCCGTGGGTGCAGGCATCCTCTTCCTGCCGATTTCGGCCGGCAGCTTCGGCTTCATCCCGCTACTGGTGGCTACCCTGCTCATCTTCCCAATGACCTACCTGGCCCACCGCGCGTTTTCTTGGATCATCAGCTATTCCCCGCTACACGGCGAAGATGTCCTCGCGGTACTCACTCACTTCTTCGGCCGCGGCAATGGCATCATCCTGGCAATCATCTACTGGTTCACCATCTTCCCGGTGGTGCTCATCTACGGCGTATCGATTACGAATACGGTCGATAGCTTCATCGTCAACCAGCTGGGCGGCCCGGAAATCTCCCGCTACATCCTGGCGCCACTGTGCGTGGGCCTCATGACACTCGCGCTCGCCTTTGGCAACGCCATCATGCTCAAGATTGCCCAGTTCGTGGTCTACCCGCTCATCGTGGCGCTCGCAGCGGTATCGCTCTACCTCATCCCGCAATGGGACTTGGGCTCCTTCCTGGAAGCCGGCGACCACAGCGCCGGCGGCGTCCTCAAGGCCATCATCCTCATCCTTCCAGTATTGGTCTTCTCCTTCTCCTTCGTTGCCGCCATCTCCCAGTTCTCCCTGGGCATGGAGAAGGAATACGGCGCGGACCACCACGCGCAGTCCGATAAAGTCATCCGCAACTCCGCCATCCTGCTGACCATCTTCACCATGTTCTTCGTCTGGTCCTGCGCCCTGGCCATGGGCGCGGACGGCATGCAGGAGGCTAATGACAAGAACCTGCCGGTACTCTCCTACTTCGCCAACGAAACCGGCACCCAGTTTATGGCCTACATGGCGCCCATTGTCGTTATTTGCGCGGTGGCCTCCTCCTACTTCGGCCACGCCCTTGGCACCATCGAGGGCACCCAGTACCTCTTCAACCTGGGCGCGCCAAAGGCCACGAAGAAGATGTCTACGCGCACACTCGACTTGTGGACCTACCTCTTCATCTTTGTTTCAACCTCCCTGGTGGGTATTTTCAACCCCTCCATCCTGGATATGATTTCCGTCGTGGGCGGTGTCTTCTTCGCCTTCATGACCTACCTGCTACCCATCTGGGTCATCTACCGCGTGGAGGCACTGGCACGGTTCCGGGGCAACAAGACCAACTTCTTCGTGGCGATCATGGGTCTTATCGTGCTCTTCGCCACCATCTGGGGAATGTTCCAATAATCCCACAAAAACATGGTTCGACAAGGCCTTTTCCTCTCTGGCAGGGTGGGAGACATCATGTCAGAACAGGAAAAGGATCCCGACCTAAAGATTAAGCTCGGGCAGAACAACGAAATCAAAATTAAAAACAAGTACGAGACTTTCTCCATCGCCAATGACATCGCCATCTCTGTGGTCTTCATCCTTGGCTCAGTGCTGACACTGGCCGGCATGTCAATGGTCGCCACCGTCTTCTACCTTCTCGGCAGCCTGGGCATGGCAGCCCGCCCAGCTATCCGCTTGAAGCGGCGCACGCACCTGCAACGCATTGGAGCGGATGCCAATACCGCCGAAAGCTACGACTACTAGGCGCAATGGGCAGACGCGGCTAACAGTAAACTTTCAGCAACTCGCAGCGACCTATCAGGCGCAACCCATTGCAGTAGCAGCCCCGTACCCCATACTTAAATCATGCGTTTGAGAGAGCGCATACGAGAGAGATAGAGAGAACCCCTCAGTTTCCAGAGGGCGGCTTTAAGCCGATACATGGGAACACCTTGTAGAGAGAGACGCCTGCGGCCCTCGGCTCCTTTTAGGTTCCGAGGGCCGCAGGCGTTTTACACGGCTCCACGGTACTACTCGTGCAGCTTATTTTTCTTCGATGCGAAGAGAACTGCGATGCCGGTCACCAGCGCCGCGGCCACCAAATAGAAGGCGGGGGCGAGCTGCAGGCCCGTGACGTCAATAAGCCACGTGGCAATCATCGGTGCGGTACCGCCAAATACAGCGTTGGCGGTATTAAACGTCAACGCGAAACCGGACAGGCGCACGTGGGTGGGGAATTGTTCGGAAAGGAAGGAGGGCAGGACGCCGTCGTTAAGCGCCAGCACGCCGCCCAAGCAGACCTGAATGATAATGACAAGGAAGAGCCCGGCGCCATCGAGAAGCATGAAGGCCGGAATGATGGTCGCGCCCATGAAGGCGGCCGCGCACAGCATCGTCGTGCGGCGACCAAGACGGTCCGAAAGCATGCCGGTGAGCAGGGCAAAGCCCACATAGAATGCGGACGCCACCGAGGACGCGATAAATGCCGGCGTCGCGGCCATGCCCAACTCCTCCGACAGGTAAGTGGGCAGGTAAGTCAAAATGACGTAGAAGCCAATGGCGTTGAGCACCGCGCCCGCAAAGGCAATGGCTAGGGCCTTGGGGTACTTCAGAACCTCGCGCAGCGGGGACTCCTCCGGCTCATCCTGGTCCTCAAAGTGGGAGGACTCTTCCGTGTTGCGGCGAATCCACAGGCCGTATAGACCCAAAGGCAGCGCAATCAGGAATGGCACACGCCAACCCCAGGAATCCAGGGCGGTATCATCAAGGACTCCAGTCAGCAGCGCCGCAATGAGCGAGCCCAAGAGCAAGCCCGAGGCCGTCGCGGAGGGCACCACCGCCGAATAGATGCCACGCTTGCCGGCTGGGGCAATCTCAGCCAGGTGCGTGGCCGCGCCCGCATACTCGCCGGCTGCGGAAAAGCCCTGCACCATGCGGCACAGCAATAGCAAGATGGAGGCGGCAAAGCCTATGGTGGAATAGCCCGGCAGGAAACCGATGCACGCAGTTGCCACCGACATCATCACAATAGACACCGTCAGCGTATGGATGCGCCCGTATTTATCACCAAAGTGACCCCACACGATGCCGCCCAAGGGCCGCACCAGAAACGACAACGCGAAGAGCGCAAACGTCATAATCAGCGCGCGGCGGCCTTCCATCTCCGGAAAGAACACCCGGGAGATAATCGCGGACATATAGATATAGGCCGCATAGTCGAACCACTCGATGAAGGTGCCAATAAACGCCGCCTTAATGGCCGAGCGATGCTGGCGCCTGGTTTCTTCCGCATCCTCTACCTGCGCCGGCACAACGTCCTTGGCTGGGGGTTGGGCTGTGAGAGGAGACATGCTCCTCACCTCGATTCTGTAGCTCTACAAGCAGGTGAAACGGCGCAGCCTGACTGCGCGCATATCTTCCACCCTACAGAAACAAACTATGTTCTACGTCACTTTCACGCGCCAATGTTGCACATCTCCACCCCAGTCCTGCTTTCCGACGCCCTCCCCACCCCATTCCCAGCCACTAACAGCAACCCAACAGCCGGACCCCATGGCCGCTACAGCCCAGTGCCCCATACTGAGATTGTGCGTTTGAGAGAGCGCATATGAGAGAGATAGAGAGAACCCCTGCAGTTTCTGAACTGCTCCCCATTAGTTGGACTGAGAAATCAGTTACCTACTAGTGGGGAGCAGTTGTATGCATACGCGTAGTTCGTTGTCGGCGGGGCAGCGGGAAGAATTGGTGGCCCTTTTCGAGCAGGGTTGTAGTTACTGGGCTGCAGCCCATCATGTCGGTGTTGGTGTTTATCCAGTTCGCGCTTTGTTTCGTCGGTTCTTGCTCCATGGCAAGCTGTGTCTTGTGGAAAAGCCTTCAAAGCAGCAGTACTCCTTCGAGATCAAAAAGGAAGTTGTCCAACGCCATCTCACTTGAGGTTACCCTCAAGTAGTGGACACCCTATTTGTACGGATCTTGTGTCCGTAGGAGAGGATGTTCATTGTGAATCAACAGCGCAAGAAGTACACGCCGGAGTACCGGCGTGAAGCCGCA